>JBILNU010000009.1:0-30125 GCA_044374815.1 Flavobacterium sp. | reverse complement strand
AGTTCAATACAGCGTTGTATGTATTTTTCATGTATCTTCACACCACAAAAATAAGTCTTTTTGATTTTAGAATGTTAGACGATTTAGTTTATGTTACTCCGAGAAATAAAAAAAGAAGATAATCCTAAAATAGCCACTGTTATTCGCGAGGTTTTTATTATTGAAAACTATCCAAAAACAGGAACTGCCTTTGCTGATGTGCAATTGGATTTTATGTTTGAAGCCTATCAAAATACCAAGTCAATTTATTTTGTGATTGAAGAAAATAATAAAATTATTGGAGGTGCCGGAATCAATCAATTGGACCATTCTGATGAAAATATCTGTGAGTTACAAAAAATGTATTTCTTGCCTGAGGCTCGAGGTAGAGGAATCGGTTTGCAACTCATTCAAAAGTGTTTGGCGAAAGCCAAAGAATTTGGCTATGAAAAGTGCTATTTAGAAACATTGCCTGTAATGTTAAATGCACAAAATTTATATAAAAAAGTTGGTTTTGAATACCTTTCCGAACCACTTGGCGGAACAGGTCACACCAGTTGTCCGGTATGGATGATAAAACAATTATAATTAACTGATGCTATTAAAAACCTTTAAATCCAAAATGCTAACTGCACTTTCTTCCATTTATGATGAGCAAGAAATTGAAAGTTTTTTTTATCTGTTATTGGAAAGTTATCAGGGTAAAAAACGCATCGATTTAGCGTTGAATCCAGATATGGAAATGGATGCTTTGCAATTGATTCAATGGGAAAGCGCCTTATCAGAATTATTAAATCAAAAGCCCATACAATATATAATAGGTGCGACCGAATTTTATGGATTGCCTTTTTTGGTTAATGAAAACACCTTAATTCCAAGGCCCGAAACCGAAGAATTAGTCGAATGGATTGTAGCCGAAAGTCGGAATTCAGCTACGGGAAGTCTGAAAATTCTGGATATTGGAACGGGGAGTGGTTGTATTGCAATTTCCTTGGCTAAAAACCTACCAAATGCTGAAGTTTTTGCTGTGGATGTTTCGGAAAAAGCTTTGGCTGTCGCTAAAAAAAACGCAGATACCAATAAGGTGAAAGTGAATTTTATTCAGGCTGATATTTTAAAAATTAACGATTTGGTGGAACTTCCAACCTCCAACTTCCAACTTCCAACTCATTTCGACATAATAGTTTCCAATCCGCCTTATGTACGCCATCTTGAAAAAGCGGAAATCAAACCCAATGTGTTGGAACATGAACCCCATTTGGCTTTGTTTGTAGAAGATACCGATGCCTTACTTTTTTACCGAAAAATAGTGGAATTAGCTAAAAAAAATCTAGCTGAAAAAGGAAAGTTGTTTTTTGAAATCAATCAATATTTAGGAAAAGAAACATTACAATTGCTAGAAAAATTTGGTTTTAATTCTACTGAATTAAAGAAAGATATTTATGGTAACGATCGAATGACTCGAAGCGAAAAATAAGTAAAACTTTTGTTTTCCAACTTCAATTTATTCGTAACGTAATGCCTCAATAGGATCAAGCTTAGAAGCTTTTATTGCAGGATATAATCCGGAAACTAACGCCACAATAAAACTGGTAATTACCGCAGCCAATATAGCTCCCCAAGGAATTACAAAGCCAAACTCCATTACGGTAGCCATTAAATAACCTACCAATATTCCGAAGATAATTCCAACAAAACCACCAATTTGACCAATTAAGAGGGTTTCCATGAAAAATTGCCAAGCAATTGTTTTGCGTTTGGCACCCAATGATTTTCGAACACCAATTTCTCGAGTTCTTTCGGTTACCGAAACGATCATAATATTCATTAAGGCTATAGAAGAACCAAGTATAGTAATAATTCCGATTATCCAAGCTGAAATACTTAAAACTCCAGTCATTTCGGCAATTCGGTTAACCAAATCATCGCTTCGCGAAATACCAAAATTATTTTCCTCCACCGGATTGAGTTTTCTAATTTGTCGCATGGTAACAGTTGCATTATCTACAGCGGCTTCAAAAAACTCTTTTTTATCAACCATAGTGCTTATGGTATAGTTAATGCTTGGAGCAGAAAATAAGGAGCGAGCCACCTGAATTGGAATCAAAACTCGTAAATCTTGATTGTTTCCAAAGGTGGAACCTTTTTCTTTTAATACACCAATCACTTTAAATTTAGCCCCGCGAATGGAGATTATTTTATCAATAGGATTTACGTCTTTTAAGAGTCCTTTGGTTGCAAAATCACTACCAACGATACAGGTGTAAGTATTGTTTGAAATATCAAAACCATTAAAATTTCGACCTTGAGTTACTTCAAAACCATTGTTGGCAGTAAAATATTCATCCACACCCAAAACAGCAATTTCAGGATCTGTTTTTTCATTATCAAATTTTACTTCGGCTCTTCCAGTAGCAGTAAAGGATAGTGAAGTTCTTGTGAAAGGGTAATTGAATTTTTCTTTGTAGGCCTTTGCTTCAGGATAGGAAATAATCGGATTGATTTTTTCAACTTCATCGCCTCCTTGGTTTCGGGTTCTAAATTCATACTGATTAATACTAAATGTATTTGAACCCATTGAAGCAAACTTAGAGTTTAGAGTATAATCAATGGCAGAAACCACCGTAAGAATACCAACTAATGCCGTAATTCCGATGGCAATAATTACAATAGTAAGTACCGTCCGTAATAGTTGTGCTCGAATAGAACCAAGCGCAATCTTGATATTTTCTTTAAAAACTCCTTTCATAATCTCAATTTGACACGAATTTACGGATTTTGTTACAAGTTTGTGTCATAACAATTATAAAATAGTTTAAAAATTTAGATATTTGCAGAGGAATTTGAATTTTACTCTAGTAAATATTGAAAGACGGAAGTTGGAAGATGTGAAAAGGGTAATTTCTGACTTCCAAATACCAACTTCTAACACATTTAAAATGGCATCCAAACCAAGCATACCTAAAGGGACACGCGATTTTTCACCGGCTGAGGTTTCTAAGCGGAATTATATTATTTCGGTTATTCGAAATCACTTTGAAAATTTTGGTTATCAGCCAATTGAAACTCCGAGTTTTGAAAATTCAGACACCCTTATGGGTAAATATGGTGAAGAAGGCGATCGCTTGATTTTTAAAATATTGAATTCGGGTGACTATTTAGATAAAGTTTCACCTGAAGAATTGGCGACCTTAAATTCAAAGCAACTTACCGGTAAAATTTCCGAAAAGGCACTGCGATATGACTTGACCGTGCCCTTTGCAAGATATGTAGTGCAGCACCAAAGTGAGATTGAGTTTCCGTTTAAGCGGTATCAAATTCAGCCAGTATGGCGTGCCGACCGTCCTCAAAAAGGAAGGTTTAGAGAATTTTATCAATGTGATGCTGATGTGGTGGGTTCTACTTCATTGTGGCAAGAAGTGGAATTGGTTCAGTTGTATGATGCAGTTTTTTCCGACTTAGGATTGAATGGGTTGACCATTAAAATAAATAACCGTAAAATCTTATCGGGGATTGCTGAGGTGATTGGCGCTTCTGATAAATTAATAGATTTTACAGTTGCCTTAGATAAATTAGATAAAATAGGTGAGGAGGGTGTTAAAAAAGAAATGCTTGAAAAAGGAATTTCAGAATCAGCAATTCAAAAACTACAGCCTTTATTCAACTTCACTGGAACCCTATTAGAAAAAATCGAAAAATTATCTGCTTTACTTTCCTCTTCAGAAGAAGGTAAAAAAGGAATTGAAGAACTCCAATTTATTTGCGAAAATGTGTCTAAATTAGGTTTGAAAAAAGCAATTTTAGATTTGGATGTTACTCTTGCACGTGGATTAAATTATTACACCGGAGCCATATTTGAAGTGGCAGCACCTAAAGAAGTTGCAATGGGCTCAATAGGTGGCGGAGGTCGTTATGATGATTTAACCGGTATTTTTGGTTTGAAAAATATGAGTGGTGTAGGAATTTCTTTTGGTTTAGACCGAATTTATTTGGTTATTGAAGAACTAAATTTATTTCCAGAAACAGTGACTTCAAGTTCTAAAGTTTTGTTTTTAAATTTTGGTGATGACCAAGCTTTTACTGCTTTGCAAGCCATTCAAAAATTAAGAGCACAAAATATTAAATCGGAATTATATCCAGATGCTGCCAAAATTGACAAACAATTTAAGCATGCCGAAAAAAGAGGAATTCCGTTTGTGGTTAAAGAAATTTCGGGCGATTTATTTACTTTAAAAAATATTGTATCCGGAGAACAAGTTCAAGTTACTTTAGAAGACTTAATTCACAAATTATATTAGTATTCGTAGCATATAAAAAAAGCCTCCATTTAGGAGGCTTTTTTATTTTATAATAAAGAATGTCTTGTCATGGCTTCAGGTTGTGCAACCCCCATTAATTCTAAGATAGTAGGAGCGATATCGCCCAAAACACCATCATGTATGGTTTTCAATTCATTGTCTACCAAAATTATAGGCACCGGATTCGTTGTGTGTGCTGTATTTGGTGAACCATCTGGATTAATCATGGTCTCGCAATTTCCATGGTCGGCAATAATAATTGTAGTGTAATTATTTGCTAAAGCTGCTTCAACCACCTCCTTCACACAAGCATCTACCGCTTCACATGCTTTGATTGCCGCTTCCATAACTCCGGTATGACCTACCATATCGCCATTTGCAAAATTCAGACATACAAAATCAACTTCTCCTTTATTAATTTCGGGTACCAATGCGTCTTTTAATTCAAAGGCGCTCATTTCGGGTTGTAAATCGTAGGTAGCCACCTTTGGAGAATTTCGTAATATTCTGGTTTCACCTTCAAACGGAATTTCTCTTCCACCCGAAAAGAAAAAAGTAACATGAGGGTATTTTTCGGTTTCGGCAATACGAATTTGGGATTTCCCCGCTTTTTCTAGTACTTCACCAAGGGTTTCGGTAATGTTGTCTTTGTCGTAAATTACATGCACATTTTGATACGTATCATCATAATTGGTCATGGTAACATAATACAAATTCATTTTATGCATGTTGAATTCGTGTAGGTCTTTTTGAGACAATACTTCGGTTAATTCTCTACCTCGGTCGGTTCTGAAATTAAAGAAAATAACTACATCATCTTCTTCGATTTTAGCTAGTGGATTGCCATTTGCATCCACCATTACAAGTGGTTGTAGAAATTCGTCAGTTACATTATCAGCATAACTTTTTTGAATACTTCCAACTGCATTTGAGCAATGGGTACCTTCATTATGTACCAATAAATCATATGCTAATTTTACACGTTCCCATCTTTTATCTCGGTCCATTGCATAATAGCGGCCAATTAGGGTAGCAATTTTAGCATTTGAATTTATAATGTGATTGTCTAAATTGGCTATATCGGTTGCTGCTGATTTAGGATCGACATCACGACCATCAGTAAATGCATGAATAAATACTTTTTCTAAACCAAAATCTTTTGCTGCGTCTAATAATCCGTATAAATGAGAGGTATGGGAGTGTACACCACCATTAGAAACCAATCCTAAAAAATGCACTTTTTTATTGTGGTCTTTCGCATATTGAAAAGCATCTAGTAATGGCTTTTCTTGGTTCATGGTTTTGTTTTGAACGGCCAAATTTATTTTAGCTAAATCTTGATATACAATGCGGCCTGCCCCTAAGTTCATGTGGCCTACTTCTGAATTCCCCATTTGGCCTTCAGGTAGACCTACATTTAGGCCGTCTGTGCGTAACTGAGCATTTGGGTATTTAGTATATAAACTATTAATAAACGGGATATTTGCATTGTCTATAGCTGATACTTTTGGATCAGGTGATTTTCCCCAACCATCAAGAATCATCAAAATCACTTTCTTATTCATGGTACTTAAATTTCCACAAATATAGTCAATTGCGAAATCGAAAGGGATTACAATAGCGTTAATTTTAGATAAAATAAACGAAATCGTTTTAGCAATTTTATGCTGAAAAAGGAGAGGTATTTATATTAAAACCAATGTTTTGCTCGATTGTAATCAATGAAATAGCGAACACTAATAGAAATTACATTGTTCAAGCTTTCTGGACGGAATAAATTGGTAAAATTTTGTCCATAATCTTGACTAAATTCTCCATCTGGAAAAAAGGTAGAACTGTTTCGATACAATACCGAAATCTGACTTCCAGGGGCAAACCACCACGAATAAGACAAATCAAGATTCCAAGAATTGTAATATCTATCTTGATTTATAGTGTAATTTGTGTTTTCTATAAGATTTCCATCATTTTGAAGTGTAAGAAATTTATTTGTTAAAGCATAACTCCAATAATGTCTTACGGATAAATTAATATTCATAAGGTTGTTAACCGAGTACTTTCCTTGAATAGAATTATTGAATGTGGTCCTATTTCTTCTCGTAAAAATAGTATTTGAGTTGGTATCAAATGCTGCCCACCCTACATTGTTATTTTGGTAGTTATATGAAAAAGTATAACTCAATGAAAACTTATCACTAAAACGATATCTAGGTGTAACCGAAAAATTAATATTATAGCGCTCTTTTTCATTAATTATAGCAAATGCTGGGTTTAAATCTATAGCAAATTTTCTATTGTAATTAGTTGATATATAAAACCAAGGATTTATAAATTCAGGCTGTATAACAAATTTAATTTCATTTTCTGATCTTGGTTCGTAAAAATCTGAAATTTTCAAAGGTCTAAAATTTAAACCAAAACCATAAAAATCATTTTTCTTATTTACCGTATTGACATCTAATGAGAAATTGGCATTTTGCAATCTATTTGTTCTGTTATCAAATTCAATATATTCATTTAATCCAATAGAAAAACTATTAAATCTTTTTGTAGGATTTAGGATACGATAACTCTGATTAGCAAAAAAATTATGGTAATGAGTTTGAAAATTGATCCCTAAATCATTGGGATCAAATTCTTCAGAATAATATTCGGATCCTAAATTAAATCTAAATTTTCCACTTGTTTTAGAAAAGCTCAAATCCATTTCATGTCCAACTCTGTTTTCGAAAGTACCAAATTCATTTATAAAACTGTATTTTACATTTCCGGTAAGGTTGAAAGAATTTTTCTTTGTATTTAAGTCAAAAACCAAAGCAGAAACATTGGCATCTCTATAATCTCCATTTCTAGTAACATTAGTATTTATTAATGTTACAGAGGAGTTTTTTCTAAATCGCTGATCTAAAACAAACACATTATAGTTGGCTAATGGTTCAACAAGTTCTTTTCTTCGGTCTCCATTTACAGTATTTTTTATTTCTGCGTAAGTGTTATCCGTAACTGCATTTAATACTCCAACTCCAAGTCCACTTTTAGTTCTACCTGAAATTTTTAAAGCATTTAATAAATTTATCGTACTTGGGTTTTTAATAAATTCTTCATTGGTATCAAGATTTGCATAAGTTGAAGGGCTACCACCAATTCTTCGGGAGTAAAAAATATTACCTTTATTAAATAAGTCGGTTCCCTCGGTAAAAAAAGGTCGATTTTCTGCAAATTGTTGTTCAAACGGACCCAAATTTAATACCACATTATCAAATGCAGTTTGACCAAAATCGGGTATCATAATTGCATCTAAAGTAAAGGCGTCATTAATGCCGTATTTAATGTCTAATCCTCCTTTTAATTCTCCTTTTGTTAGTTGTTGGTTACTATTTAAATAAAACGAAGAATACGGAATAAGAAATAATCGGGTAGGAGTCTCAATATTTTCAATACCTTCTAGTAAGCCTGCTTGTATACTTTCATTAGTAATTTTATTGTCTATTAAGTTCCAGGTAAATTGTTGTCTATCCCGATTGATATCCCTATAAAAGTTTAAACCCCAGGTTTGTTTTTTGTCTGATGTAAAACGCAACGCTGCATAAGGAATTTTTAGTTCTGCAACCCAACCATAATTTGTTATTTCTACATGGCTATCCCATATTGCATTCCAGGAAAGATCTTGTTCCGAAGTACTTGTATACATACCGTCAATTTGAACCCCTGCAGCACTTACAGCAAATCGTGCTTCTTGTTGACCGTCGTTATATCCATTAATAAATACTCCAAACATATCTGCTGAGGCATCATTATCTCTTAATGCAAGCTCTTTTCTAATTTTGCTTGGTTCGTTGTCAAACATTGTTGCTCCAATATAAATAGCATCATTGTCATAAAGTACTTTTACTTCTGTTTTTCTAGTTTTTAACTCAGGTTTTCCATTATCTGGATTAATCATCAAGAAGTCTGTTGCTATTTCAGCATTTTTCCATATAGCCTCTGTCAACTTGCCGTCAACATTGATCTTTTCATTGCAAAATAGAGTATGTAGTTTTTTTTTGGGAGCTTGCGAATAAACAAAAACACTAATAAATTGAAGAATAATAATAAAATAAGATATAGTTTTTTGCATTTTCAAATTTTGTTGCTACAAAAGTAATTTTCTAAATCTTAAATAGACGAAAAATTAAGTTAATTGTTACATCCTAATATTTTAATTTCGAATATAAATCGGCATCCAAGCAATAAATATCTTCTCTAAAATGAAGAATTCCATTATTTTCCCATGCGGTCCAATACCATAAATGCAAGTAAATAGGGTCTTTGATTTTAATTACAATAGTTTTAAGTTCAGGTTTTGGTAAGGGTTTGCTATCAATTTTTAAAAATGGATTTTTAGCTAACAATTTGGAGTTTTTTAAATCGATATCCATCTGTTTTTTTCTTTGTAATTTATTGTAGTAGCCAATGTCGGTGGTGTCTTTAATCTTTTGTAAAGGCCATTTCAAAGTGTCGTTTAATATGTAAGTAGCCATTTCAAGAGGCTTTTGAAGTCGAACACACCCAGAACTAAGCGAACGAAAAGTGTAATCAAAAAAATCACGGTGGTTGGTGTCATGAAGGTAGACTGAAAACCGATTTGGGAAATTTATTTTCATGGAGCCAAGCGAATTGTTTCTACTTGGTTTTTGAACGTATTTGTATCGCCCTGCTTCTTCAATTTTCCAATTATATGGGTTTATTTCATTGTTTTCATTATCCAAAATGAGAAGTCCCTTTTTCTTGAATACATTTCGATTTTTTTTCGCCTCCGGATAAATATCTTCCTTCAGTATTGTTGGTGGAACCGTCCAATTTGGGTTTAAATTAATGTTTGTTAATTTAGAATCTAATACAGGCGTCATTCTTGTTTCTCTTCCTACTACAATTCGTTGGGATAAGATGGTATCGTTATTTTTTACGGCCACAATCGAATAATCGGGGATGTTGATTAATAAGTAATTGTCTTCAAAAGTATGCGAAAACCATCTCCAGCGTTCTAAGTTGGCAATGACCTGTTCTATGCGTTGGTTTCTACCGAAGTTTAAAGCTTCAATGGTGCTCCTTCCAATAATTGCATCTGCTTTTAATCCGTGTCTCGATTGAAAAGCTTTTACAGCTTCTTGCGTTTTTTTGTTATAAAATGTAGTTAGCAATGTGTCTTTTACTTTTAAATCACCCCAGTAGTTCAATCTTTTTTTGATGATGGGAATGTAATTGTTTTTGGTATTTGGTAGGATTTTTTCCTTTAAGTTCACCAATGCTATCGATTTTTCTTGAGGATATTGTTTTAATAGACGTAAACTCGATTTTAGTTTTTTATAAATCCAATGATTGGGTTTGCAATTTTCAAGACTTGATTTAAGGTTGCTGTTTTTTAATCCTTCATCTAAAACAGCATTTTCAAAAATAGGTCTTTCCTCCAAGTCCCAATTACGATATAATTTTTTAGGGTTTAATTTTCCTATACTTAGGTGTGAAATTAATTTTTGCGCGCTCAAGGTTAGGGCGATATCATAATTTATTAGTAATGAATCGGATAGGGTAGCTCTATTTTTTTCGAAATTCTGCAAAGTTTCTTGATTGTAATCTCTAGGCTCTAATCCTTCGTTTTCCGAATCTGCGATTTCTTGAAGAAGGGCATCTCTGTCTGATTTTGAATTCCAAACTAATTCAAAATTCTTCTTTCGATAAAAATCTATCAGCAGATTATTATGGGTATTTAATACTAAAATAGAATCAATTGGACTGTTTTTTTGATAAAAAGAAAAGGGGCCGAAAGTTGAATTTGCTTCAAATCTATTCGGAATAATTTTGAAGAAAAATGCAAAAAAAGTTAGAAATAAAAAAGAGAAAAATTTGTTCATAGCGGATCTATTTCTTTTTTCATTAAATAATGAGGTCCTATTTCAGGGATTGAAAAAAGAGCTCCAACTTTAGTGTAATTCGATTTTTCGTAAAAAGAAACTGCCGATTCCCTTGCGTTAAACCATATTAAGGTGCCGTTTTGGCTTTTTATGTATGCTTCGCAGTGGTGCAATAATTTTTCTCCGAATCCACTTTTTTGATATTCAGATAAAATTGCCATTCCTCTTATTTGAAATTGATTTGGGCAATTAAATGTATTATTTATTTTATTAAAAACAGAAACTACTCCAACTAATTTTTCTTCATTATAAATTCCAAAATGCTTGGTGTAAGGTAAATCATCCCCATCAAATTGGCAACTTTCTATTGGTTTTCCCGCCCTTAATACAGGTTGTCTTACGGAGTAGGTTTCTAAGGAACTTATATTTTTAATGATTTCCATATTTTTATAAAAAAATAGTATCGGTTAACGAATTAATACTAAAACTTTTAGCTTTACTGTTTGTTTACAATACATAAAGATATAGAAAAATTTTTGAAAAAAATTTGCAATCAAAGAAACAATTACTTTATATTTGCACACTCAATGCGGAAGTAGCTCAGTTGGTAGAGCTCCAGCCTTCCAAGCTGGTTGTCGCGAGTTCGAGCCTCGTCTTCCGCTCCACAAGTAAAAACCCGAATCATCTGATTCGGGTTTTTTATTTTATAAATTTGCTAAATTTGTTTCTGGTTCAAGTTCTATTGGATCTTGGTTTTGTGTAAACCATCTTGCTGTTAAAGAACCTTTTAATACTATCGATTCACCTTTTACATCCAGCCAACTTCCTTCTCGTAATCCTAAAACAGGAATAGAATTAAAGGCATGAAATTCTTTAAGACGAGTTTCTCTAGTTTCTCCCATGTGTTTACTGTTGCTGTCTGGATCTAAATAATGCGGATTCAAATTAAACGGAATAGCTCCCAAGGTTTTAAAACTTGGAGGATAGACGATGGGCATGTCATTAGTAGTTTGCATCGAAATTCCAGTAATGTTACTACCGGCGCTAGTTCCTAAATAAGACGTGCCATTTTCTATTGCTTTAGCTAATGCTTCCATAACTTGGTTTTCATACAATTGAGTTACCAGTAAAAAGGTGTTTCCGCCTCCTGTGAAAATTCCTTTGGCAGAAGCGATGGCTTCAGCTGGGTTTTCAAAACTATGTAATCCAACAACTTTTTTATTTATTTTTAAAAAAGCAGCCCGAACATTTTCTGTATATGCGTCTTCAGTAATTCCACCAGGTCGAGCATACGGAATGAAAAGTACGGTTTCGCAATTTTCAAAATGCTGTTCCAAATCGGGTAATAAATAATCTAAATAAGATCCGCCATGAATAGTAGAAGTGCTTGCTATGATTAGGTTTTTCATTGGAATTTTCAATTTTATGCAAAGCTACAAATTTATAATTAACAAAAAATTACCAAACCTTTGGCTGTACTTTTGCAAAACTTTAAAATACATTTACAAAAATTATTTAATTTCTTTTCTTGCATACTTTTAAGTTTAGTTTCGTTTTGCTCTTATTTCTAAATGCTGCTTTAGGACAAACTAATGCTGTGATTAAAAAATTAAATGGAAAAGTAACATCTACTTTTTCCGATTTAGAAGGGATTTATTTAATCAATAATCGATCAAAAGAGAATACCCTAACCGAGTACGGAGGCTATTTTTCTATTGAAGCTGCTGTAGGTGATACCTTGGTTTTTTCTTCAGTGCAATTTAAAGCTGCAAAAGTTGTTTTAACCGAAGCCGATTTTAATAAAGAATTGTTTTTTGTTAAGTTGTATCCAATTGTTCGTTTTTTGGATGAGGTACGAATTAATGAATATAAGAATATTAATGCCGTTTCACTAGGAATAATTTCTCCATTTACAAAGCATTACACACCGGCTGAAAGAAAGTTGTACACTGCAACAGGAGGTGGAACAAATCAATTTGGTTTGAATACAATTGTCTCTACAGATGCTTTAATTAATGCAATTTCTGGGCGTACGGCAATGCTTAAAAAAGAAGTTGTAGTTGAGAAAAAAGAACTATTAATACATAAAATAGAAAATTGGTTTGAAACGAAATACTTCATTCAAAAACTTAATATTCCCGAGGAGTATGTTAAAGGGTTTATTTATTATTTAGTTGAAGATACAAAATTTACGCAAGCCATGAAGTCTAAAAACAAAACGATGGCTACTTTTATTATGAATGAACTTGCAGTAAAATACAACCAGCTTTTGAAGGATAAATAATTTAAACTACTTTTGGACTTTAGTTTAATGAAACTTTTTTTTGTGTATAAATATTTCAAACTTTTTTCCTTAGTTCTATTGTTTTTGAGTCTCACATCAATGGGAATTCATAAATATTACATGGGTATTTTTCAGGTTGATTATGTACCTCAAAAGAAGCGAATCCAGGTTACCTCAAGAATCTTTGTAGACGATTTAAATGCAGCTTTGGAAAAAAAATTCCATGTGAAATCAAATTTAGGTTCAGAACAAGAAACAACTCAAGATGAGCAAAATTTAAAAAAATACCTCTCGGAGAAATTCCTTATTAAAGTGAATGGAGCTTTGAAACCAATGACATATTTAAGTAAGGAGTTGGAAGCAAATGTTTTAATTTGCTATCTTCGAATTCCAGAAATTACTAAAATAGCTAAAATTGAAATTGAGAATTCTATGTTGATGGAATGGAATTCAGAGCAACAAAATATTATGCAAACCAATATTAATGGAGTGAAGCAAACCATCATGCTGAATTCTGACGATTATAAACGAATGTTAAAATAGTATAGGAAGTAGTTGATATTGAAAAATAAATTACTTTTATGCTTTAAAAAATTAATTGATATGTACCATTGTTCGACCTTAACTAAAGTTGTTTTTCTTTGTTTTTCTATTGGAATCTTTGCACAAGAAGCTCCAAAGGCTGCTCCAAGTGAAAAAAATCCAGATAAATTTAAACAGATGTATGATTTATTGGCAACGCCAAATATGTATCGTACTGCATCTGGAGCTCCGGGGCCAGAATATTATCAGCAACAAGCCGATTATAAAATTGATGTTGAATTGGATGACAAAAACACCAAACTTTATGGTCAAGAAACAATTACCTATACCAACAATGCCAAAGAATCGCTTGATTATCTTTGGGTACAATTAGATCAAAACCAACAGTCACGTAAGTCACTATCGCCACTCGTAGAAAGTAATAAAACCGATCCTGCTATGGGGGTTCAAGGATTTTCTAGAAAATATTTAGAAGCCGATTTTGATGGAGGTTTTAATATCGAATTTGTAAAAGATGCTTTAGGAAAACCAATGAAGTACACTATTAATCAAACGATGATGCGTGTGGAATTGCCTAAAGTTTTAAAACACGGAGAGAAAATTTCGTTTTCAATTAAGTGGTGGTACAACATTAATAATTATACTATTGACGGAGGTCGATCTGGCTACGAGCATTTTGATTCAGATGGTAACAATTTGTATGTATTGGCTCAGTTTTACCCAAGAATGGCAGTATATAATGATGTAGAAGGTTGGCAAAATATGCAATTTTGGGGATCGGGAGAATTCGCTTTACCTTTTGGGAATTTTGAAGTGAACATTACCGTTCCTGCAGATCATATTCTAGAAGCTACTGGAACGTTATTAAATAGAGCAGAAGTATTCACACCAGCACAATTGGCGCGATATGCTCAGGCAGAAAAATCATTTGATAATCCAGTAATTATAGTAACACAAGCGGAAGCGGAAGCAGCTGAAAAAGGTTTTTCTGATAAGAAAAAAACATGGAAATTCAAGGCAGAGAATGTTCGTGATTTTGGAATTTCAACTTCTAGAAAATTCATTTATGATGCTATGGCTGTTAAAACTGGTTCTACCACAGCAATGGCCATTTCATTATATCCAAAAGAAGGAAATCCACTTTGGGAACAATATTCAACCCGAATGGTGGCACATACTTTAAAAAGCTATTCAAGCTATACTTTTGATTATCCTTATCCAAAAGCAATCTCGATTAATGCCAGAGATCAAGGGATGGAATACCCAATGATTTGTTGGAATTTTGGTCGTCCAGATGCCGAAGGAAAATATACAGACGGAGTTAAATACGGAATGCTTGGAGTGATTTGCCACGAAGTGGGACACAACTTTTTCCCAATGATTATCAATTCAGATGAGCGCCAATGGACTTGGATGGATGAAGGTTTGAATTCATTCATGGAATTTTTAGCAGAGAAATCATTTGATCCAAAATTTCCATTACGTCGCGGACCTGCAAAAAATATTGTTCCCTACATGAGTGGTGATCAAAAAGGATTGGAACCAATTATGACCAATTCAGAAAGCATCCGTCAGTTTGGAAATAATGCTTACGGAAAACCAGCAACGGCATTAAATATTTTACGCGAAACCATAATGGGACCTGAGTTATTTGATTATGCATTTAAAACCTATGCCAACCGTTGGAAATTCAAACACCCAACTCCAGAAGATTTCTTTAGAACTATGGAAGATGCTTCGGGAGTTGATTTAGATTGGTTTTGGAGAGGTTGGTTCTATACCACCGATTCCAATGATATTGGAATTAAAGAGGTGAAAAAGTATTTTGTAAGTAACGAGCCTTCAAAAGAAGTAACCGAGTTCATGAAAAAACAACGCCGCCGAGACAGCAAACCAGGTCCAATGGTTTACATGATCGCAGAAGGTAGTGAAGATTATAAAGAGGAGTTGAATAAACCATTTAAAATTACAGATTTTACGGCATTATCGGATTATTTGAATTCACGTTTTACTGCCGAAGAACGCGCTAAATTAAATGAGCCAAAGTATTTTTATCAAGTAACTTTTAATAAACCAGGTGCTTTAGTAATGCCAATTATTGTAGAATTGGTTTATGAAGATGGAACGTCAGAAATACAAAAATTCCCAGCGCAAATTTGGCGAATGAACGATAAAGAGGTGAATAGAACATTTGCAACACAAAAAGCAATTGTAAAAATTAATTTGGATCCAAATTTAGAAACTGCTGATATTGATTTGTCAAATAATACTTGGCCAAAAGCAGAAGTAAATTCAAAATTTGATTAAGAACTTTGTACCTTTGTACCACTTATTAAATCTAGTGCCATGTTTGGAGGAGAATTCTTTTTTATACTTCTTGTAGCTTTTTTATTGTTTGGATCTAAGAACCTTCCTGAAGTCGTGAAAGGGTATGCCAAAATTGTAGCAACACTTAAAAATGCTACTAATGAGATTAAAAACGAAATACAGAACAGTGTAGATGTAAAAGAATTAGATGCTTCTATGAAGCAAATCACTCATTCGTTAACTCAAGAGATAGAACAAGTAAAATCTACTGTAGAAGCGTCTAATGCATCTATTGAAAATAATATCCTAAATGAAGCACCCTCTGTGGTATCTCAAATTAATGAAGATATTCAGGAAGTTACTGGTCCAATAAAAAGAAAAATGTAATGCTTGAAAAGATCATTGCTTTAGATAAAAAAGTATTTATTTTCTTAAATAGTTTAGGGTCTCCAACATTTGACGGGCTTTGGTTAGTAATTACAAAACAAGCCTATTGGACTCCGTTTTTCTTATTATTGGCATTTATTTTGTATAAACAAATTGGACCTAAGAAACTCGGAATTGTTGTGTTGTTTATTGCAGTAATTTTACTTTGTTGCGACACTTCTGTGGAATTTTTTAAAACAACTTTTCAAAGATTGCGTCCTTGTAATGATCCTGAAATAAAAGGTATTATTCGAATTATTCACCATTCAAGTACCTATAGTTTTTTCTCCGGACACGCCTCTAATTCAATGGCTACCATGGTTTTTCTTTACATGATTTTGAAGAAATACTATAAATATGCTTTTTTGATTTTTCTATATCCCATTATTTTTGCCTACAGCAGAATTTATTTAGGCGTACATTTTCCTACTGATATTTTAACTGGATATGTTTTTGGGGCTACTTTAGGATTTGGTTTTTATTCGGTTTACCAAAAATATTTCAATAAAATTTAAAGCACTCGCGATACCGTCAATCCATCTCGGATAGGTAATAAAACGGTTTCTACTCTTGGGTCGTTATTAACCATTTGATTGTATTCTAAAAGTACTTTGGTACTCGTGTCTTTTGGATTTAATTCTTCCAATACTTTTCCACTCCACAATACATTATCCGAAAGGATGATGCCTCCCGGGTTCATTATGGGCACAACCAAGTTAAAATAATGGATATAATTTTCTTTATCGGCATCTATAAATACCAAGTCGTATTTTTTATTTAATGTCGGAATAATATCTAAAGCATTTCCTAAATGAGCAGTTATATGGTCTTTCCATGGCGATAAATCAAAATATTTTTTTTGGATAGAAACCAATTCTTCTTTAATATCTATGGTGTCTAAAGTGCCATCTTTTTGCATTCCTTCAGCTAAACATAATGTGGCATAACCCGTATAGGTTCCAATTTCTAGAATATTTTTTGGACGAATAATTTTGGATAACATACTTAGCACACGCCCCTGAAAATGACCGCTCAACATTCGTGGCTGCAAAATTTTTTGATGCGTTTCTTTAAAAAGTTTTTCCAATAATTCCGGTTCGCTTTGCGAATGGTATTCAACGTAGGCTTCTAATTCTTCGGATATGAAATGCATGGTATTTTATTTTTAAGCAAAATTACAAATAACAAAACACAAATAACCAAATCAACTAATTGTTTTACCTTTGCACCATGATTGAGAAAAAAGACATTCGCGCGATATCTAAAGAAGCACTTCGAGATTTTTTTGTTGCCAATGGTGATAAAGCTTTTCGTGGGAATCAAGTTTATGAGTGGTTGTGGAGTAAAGGAGCCCATAGTTTTGATGACATGACCAATGTTTCTAAAGAAACACGAGCCATGCTTGAAGCTCATTTTGTGATCAATCACGTTAAGGTTGACACCATGCAGCGCAGTGCCGATGGAACGGTAAAAAATTCGGTACGACTTCACGATGGCTTAGTGGTAGAAAGTGTATTAATACCAACAAATACTAGAACAACAGCTTGTGTATCCTCGCAGGTAGGCTGTAGTTTGAATTGTAATTTTTGTGCTACGGCTCGATTGAAGCGTATGCGTAATTTAGAGCCAGGCGAAATTTATGATCAAGTTTTGGCGATTGATAGCGAAAGCAGATTGTACTATAACCGACCTCTTTCGAATATTGTTTTTATGGGAATGGGTGAGCCGTTAATGAATTATAATAATGTCATTAAAGCAATTGACCGAATCACCTCTGATGAAGGTCTTGGAATGTCTCCAAAAAGAATTACAGTTTCTACATCGGGTATACCCAAAATGATCATGAAAATGGCTGATGATGGAGTTAAATTCAAATTGGCAGTTTCATTACATTCTGCTATTGAAAATGTGCGTAACCAAATTATGCCATTTAGCACGAATTTTCCGTTAACCGAATTGCGGGAATCATTAGAGTATTGGTATCAAAAAACAAAAAGTAAAGTTACCTATGAATATGTGGTTTGGAACGGCATAAACGATACTAAAGAAGCTGTTGATGCATTAGTTAAATTTTGTAAATATGTGCCGTGTAAAGTGAATATAATTGAATACAACCCCATTGATGATGGAATGTTTCAACAAGCTTCAGACGTAGCAATTGATTTGTATATTCAAGAATTAACTAAACATAATATTGTTGCAAAAGTTAGAAAAAGTCGAGGTAAAGATATTGATGCCGCATGCGGCCAATTAGCAAATAAAGAATCATAAAAAAAGTCCCATGAAAATGGGACTTTTTTTACTAATTTAGTTGAATTATATTAATTACCTATAACAATATTATAAGAATTTCCATTTACGGTATACACTGCCAAATTATCACATTCACCATTTCCATAATCTAAAGTAGCAGTATTGTTGTTTTTTGTAAATGTAATTATACCTTGAACTAAAAGAGGTTTATTTTGATTTAAACAACTCATTTTAGCTTTAAGTGGTGTAGTAATTGTACTGTTTACAACTCCTGTTGGATGCGTAGTAGTCCAATTTCCAATGATGCTATAAACATTGTCATAAAAAATATTTGGAGTACCGTATCCTTCAATAATTTCTCTAGTTCTTGTTCCAACTCTATGGTGGATTTGTCCATTAATTGTAGCTGTTAAATCCATATTCATAACTACAATAGGGTGACTAGGAGAAGTAGCGGTTGCCTGAGTCATAGTTCTTGTAAATGATTTATCTCCTTCAATTTTGATATTGTTGTGATAAAAATTCACAAAACTATAATTTACAGTATGACTTGTTGCAGTTGGCTGATAAGTAAAACTTATAATTATTTTACCACTCACCACATTATTGTTTGATAAAGTACATCCTGTTCCAAAATCTATTGTTTTTGTAACTTGTGTTCCCGGAGTTAAAGGCGTTCCAAAACTAGGTACTCTTGTAATTGTAGCACACGCAGATAAAGCAACTTCGCCATTTTTGAAAGAAAAAGAATTGGAATCGATATTATTAAATTGATCCTCAATTATTGAACCAATATCGTCACTTGCTAAATCAATTTTTGAACTTGATTGCGCTTCTTCTTTAGACATAAGATTTTCAGTACGCTCATTTCTGTTACAACTAGCAAAGAAAATACTAGCACAAACTACTGCCATTTTAATAAAAGATCTTGTTTTCATAAGAATAAATTAATAGGTTATGTCATTAGGACTTATACAAATATAAATGGTTTAATCTTAATATAAAAATAATTTTCAAATTGTGGGAATGTTGTATCTTTGACCTAATGAATATTACTTCGCAAATAAAGCAACCGATAATGCAAGAAATGGAACTTTTTGAAAAAAAGTTCTATGAATCGATGTCGTCTAAGGTGGCTTTGTTAAATAGAATTACCTATTACATTGTTAATCGAAAAGGGAAACAAATGCGCCCCATGTTTGTTTTCTTAACGGCCAAAATGGTTTCGGGGGGAGAAATTAACGAACGAACTTACCGAGGTGCTTGTGTAATCGAATTAATTCATACTGCTACTTTAGTTCATGATGATGTGATTGATGATAGTAATCGAAGAAGAGGATTTTTCTCTATTAATGCCCTATGGAAAAATAAAATTGCAGTACTAGTTGGCGATTATTTACTTTCAAAAGGTTTATTGCTTTCTATAGATTATGGTGATTTTGATTTGCTTCGAATCATATCGGTTGCCGTTCGTGAAATGAGTGAAGGTGAATTACTGCAAATTGAAAAAGCACGTCGATTAGATATTACCGAAGATATATACTACGAGATTATTCGTCAAAAAACAGCTACGCTTATTGCTGCTTGTTGCTCCCTAGGAGCCAAATCGGTTTCTGATGATGAAGTGCAAGTCGAAAATATGCGAAAATTTGGAGAACTTATCGGAATGGCTTTTCAAATAAAAGACGATTTGTTTGATTACACCGATGAGGCAATTGGTAAACCAACCGGAATTGATATCAAAGAACAAAAAATGACTTTGCCGTTAATTTATGCCTTAAATCATTGTACCAATAAAGAAAAAAGTTGGTGCATCAATTCGATTAAAAATCACAACAAGGATAAAAAGCGCGTGAAAGAGGTCATCCAATTTGTAAAAAACAAAAACGGATTGGCTTACGCCGAACAAAAAATGGTGGAGTTTCAAAAAGAAGCGCTGATATTGATTCAAGACTACCCGGAATCGGTATATAAAGATAGTTTGATCCTTATGGTGAACTATGTTATGGAACGAAAAAAATAAAATTCCACATTTATATCTCCTCAAACAACTGTTAAATTTTTAACTATTAGTGTTAATTCGGTGATTCATAGTCAGTTCTGTAGTAATTTAGCAATGTTAATTACTTTAAATATTAATTTATATGAAAGCAAAATTACTTTTTGGTTGTATTTTCTTCATTCAGTTTTGTCTTGCTCAAAACATAACTTTTTTAGATCCGGTTTTAAAAGATTATTTGTTAGTTGCCACTACGAATTACAGTACAGATCCAAATGTAGTTATTCAATACCCACCCATTGATGCTAATGCAGATGGTGAAATAAGTTTTGCAGAAGCATTAACTGTAGAAGGTTTATACTTTGGTTACGCGAATATTACAAATCTTGAAGGATTACAATATTTTACAAATGTGAAAGTAATCTCCACTTTTTTTGCTGATTTTCCTAATTTTTATCAGCCTACATTAGTTAACCTTGAGCAATTAAGTTTACTAAATTCTGTTGGCATCTCATCTTTAACAAGTGTAGATCTTTCACCAAATATTAATTTAAAAAAGTTCGAGTGTAGAGGAGATATTTTAACCAGCCTTGATTTGTCTTCCAATACATTACTTAGAGATATATCAATTTATTGCCCATCACTAACTTCACTTAATTTAAGTAATCTTAGCAATTTGAAAAACTTAAGTTACTTAGGAAAATTACCAACTATTGATTTGTCTGATGCGACAAATTTATTAACTTTAACTTGTGTTGGGTCATCACAAAATTACATTTTCCCGGATGAAAATTTACTTACAACTCTTGATTTAAGCAATCAAACTAAATTGATGAGATTAGATTTAACAGGTAATAAAATTGCTAATTTAGATTTAAGTAACTGTCCCAATCTTGAGACATTGAATATTTCTAATAATTATATTACATCATTAAATATTGATAATGTTAAATATGTCCGTCTGTTTTTTTGTGATAACAATTTACTAAGCAATTTAGATGTAAGTGAAATGTTTAATTTGAATAACTTTAGTTGTAAAAATAATCAATTAACAAGTTTAGCAACCCAAAATGGAATTATTGAAGAATACATTGATTTTTCTGGAAATCCTGGTTTAACTTCAGTATGTTGTGATGCCAATGAAGTAGTATATATGCAAAATTTATGTAATCAATACGATAATGATACTGCTGTAGTAAACGGTAATTGCAATAATCAAGTAAATAGAATTTCAATGTATCCAAATCCTGTTGGAGATTGGTTACATCTTTCTGCAAACTTTAATATAGTTCGTGTTGAGGTATATAATACCAACGGTGTTATGGTTATGAGCAGCGAATCAGTTGCTGATGCTATCGCGATGAACAGTTTGAATTCGGGAATGTACTTTATAAAAGTTTTTAGTAATCAAGATGTGAATACCATGAAATTCGTGAAAATATAAGCGCTATTTGAATTATATTCCTTACTCTTTTCCTTACTCCAAAAAATGATAACGGTAGTTAATTATCAAATAAAAAACCCTTAATATGTTGAATACTAAGGGTTTCTTTTTGTAGCGAGAGGGAGATTTGAACTCCCGACCTCAGGGTTATGAATCCTGCGCTCTAACCGACTGAGCTACCTCGCCAAATGTCGATTTGCGTTTTTGAATGCGGGTGCAAATATAATACTAAAATCACAGCATACAAATATTACTTTAAGAAAATAAAATATTTTTTCTTTTGTTGATTTATAAATAAAAATTATATATTTAGCAAAATTTAGAATATGTCGTCCAAAGTTCGTTATGAGATTGAATTCCCAATTAATTCGTCTCCGCAGTTATTATATCAATACATTTCATCTCCATCTGGTTTGCAAGAATGGTTTGCAGACAAGGTGAATTCTCGTGGTGATTTTTTTACTTTTGAATGGAATGATTCTCAAGAATATGCGCGATTGGCTTCCAAAAAAACTGGAGAAAAAATCAAGTTTAAATGGGTTGATGAAAATAAAAAAGACACCGAATATTATTTTGAAATTCGAATTCTTGAAGACGAATTAACCAAAGATGTATCGTTACTAATTGTTGATTTTGCCGAAGAAGACGAGTTGGATGAATCCAAACAATTATGGGAAAATCAAGTTTCCGATTTGAAACATGTAATTGGTTCGGTTTAATTTTTTTCTTTTTATGATTAATTTCAACGGTTCTTTACTTCCTTCCGATGGTTTTTTGTCGAGTTCTAACAGGGCTTTTTTATATGGCGACGGCGTTTTTGAAACCTTAAAAGTTGTAAATCAAAAAGTTTTATTTTTAGAAGATCATTATTTTCGCTTAATGGCATCGATGCGCATTGTGCGCATGCAAATCCCGAATAATTTTACCTTAGAATATTTTGAAGAGCAAGTAATTAGCACGGCGCAAGCTGCCAATTGTGCTGCTTCTGCGCGTATTCGTTTTACTGTTTTTAGAAATGACGGAGGGTATTATTTGCCTCAAACTCGTGAGGTTTCCTATGTGATTCAAGTTTCACCATTGGAAAATGTAAAGTATTCCTTTTCTGATGCGGTTTATGAAGTTGATTTATATAAAGATTTTTTTATTTCAAAACAGTTGCTTTCGACCATTAAAACAACCAACAAAATGATTTCAATTACCGGTAGTATTTATGCTCAGGAAAATGATTTGAACAATTGCTTGTTGTTGAATAACGATAAAAATGTGGTAGAGGCTTTAAACGGGAATTTATTTATGCTATTGGGTACTAAATTGATTACACCTCCTACTGAAGAAGGTTGTTTAAATGGAATTGCCAGAAAGCAAATTATTGCGCTTGCTAAAAAAATGGAAGGAATAGAAATGGTGGAAGCGCCAATTTCCCCTTTTGATTTGCAAAAAGCAGACGAGCTGTTTATTACAAATATCATACAAGGTATTCAGCCCATCACACAATACCGTAAAAAGACCTACACAACTAATGTGTCTGCCCAACTACTTGAAAAATTAAATGATTTAATTTAAATTCGGGTTTTCGGGAGCATTAGACCAAATAAGGTAATCGCCACCCAATTCAGTGATTTTTTCTTTCCAAATTTTCTTTGAAGAAGTGCTTAACAAAGCCTTTTTTTGTTTGTTTGCAGCTATTGCCCAGGAATTGCTTTCTATTTCTTCTTCTAGTTGGTTGGCACCCCAACCGGTATAACCCAAGAAAAATCGAATATCTTCTTTATTGATTTTTCCTTCATTGATTAAACTTTTAGTGCGATCAAAATCGCCTCCCCAATAAATTCCATGCGAAATTTCGATGCTATCATAAATTAATTCGGGTAGGGTATGAATGAAATAAAGATTGTCTTGTTCAACTGGACCTCCATTGTAAATCTTAAATGACGCCTCTACATCGGGAACCAAATCACTAATGGTATATTCTAGTGGTTTGTTCATGATGAAGCCCAGTGAACCTTCATTACTGTGTTCAGCAAGTAAAATAACAGATCTATTAAATTGCAGGTCTCCCAAAATGGAAGGCTCTGCAATTAATAATTGTCCTTTTTGAAGTTTTTCTGAGATCATAAAAATGGTTTATAATTTAAAATTACAAAAAACGATTTAAAGAATCCAAGTTATAGGTAAAAAAAAATCACGCTAAAAGCGTGATTTTATATTGATGTGGAAATTGACTAGTTTACTGAACCGTCTAATTCAGCACCAGCTTTAAATTTCACTACATTTTTAGCAGCAATTTTGATAGTTTTTCCAGTTTGTGGATTTCTTCCATCTCTAGCAGCTCTTTTAGAAACTGACCAAGATCCGAAACCTACTAAAGAAACTCTACCACCTTTTTTCAAAGTTGATCCTACATTTCCTAAAAATGACTCTAAAGCTAATTTAGCAGCAGCTTTTGTAATTCCTGCATCTGCAGCAATAGCATCGATTAATTCTGATTTGTTCATAATAATAGTTATTAATTGTTGGTTAAACATTTTTTTAATCAAAACAAATTTAGTAGAAAATACCTACTGCGCAAGGCTTTGAGGCTATTTTAGCCAATTTTGTTGATAAGTAGCGGGTTTTGTTGATAAAAGCGGCATTTTTAGGCCTTTTTTTTCGGTTTAAACCAATATTTACAGTGGTTTACACCGCTTTTGCAGCGTCAGAAAGTGTCATTCCGTTTAATAATTCGGCGGTATTCATTCTCTTTTTTCCAGGAAACTGCAAACTAATGATTTCCAGGTGTCCATCATTGACTGCAATTTTCATTTCTTTTTTGGTGGTTTGGATACTTCCATTAGGGAGCGGTAGTGTTTCTGGAACTAATTTGGCTTCACATATTTTTACACTCCATTCGGTAGCACCATCCACAAAGGTACACCAAGCACTTGGATAAGGAGAAAGTCCTCTAATGAGATTATAGATTTCACTTCCCGATTTGGAGAAATCTATTTTGCAATTGTCTTTGTTTAGTTTGTAGGCCGTTTTAATATCGTTTGAATCCTCTTGAATGGTAGTTTTAACAGCTCCTTTTTCTATTAAAGCGAGCGTTTCAGTTACGGCCTCACATCCAAGATCCATTAATCGGTCGTGAAGAATCCCCGCATTTTCAGAAATTGAAATCGGAGTTTCTTTGCTTAAGATCATGGCTCCGGTATCTATTTTATCATCAATAAAAAATGTAGTTACACCGGTTTTTGTTTCACCATTCATTATAGCCCAATTAATAGGAGCCGCACCGCGATAATTAGGTAGGAGTGAAGCATGAAGATTGAAAGTACCTAGTTTTGGCATTTTCCAAACTACTTCGGGTAGCATTCTAAAAGCAACGACCACTTGCAGATTGGCATTTAAGCTTTTTAGTTCTTCTAAAAATTGTTCGTCTTTTAAATTGGTCGGTTGCAGTAAATGCAATTGATTTTCTAAAGCATATTCTTTTACAGCCGAATATTTTATTTTTTGACCACGACCTGCAGGCTTATCTGCTGCCGTAATTACGCCAACCACCTCATGGTTATTTTTAATTATGGTGTCTAAAATTCCGACTGCAAATTCGGGCGTGCCCATAAAAACGATTCTTAATTTTTCCATAGTTTTTGGTCGTTGCGATTCAAAAGGCATCGCCTCTTTTTATTTCTTAATAGAATATAAGTTAGTTGGATTAATAATAATGTTGTTGTTTTCCATTAATACTTGAAGCGCAAAGATAATAGCGTCTTTTGGATAATTTAAACTTTTTTGAATGTCTCTAGAGTTTAATTCCTCTTTTTTTAAAAGTTCAATTATTTCAAATGCTATTGTTTGTGTGCTTACTTGTTTTTTGTTTTTTGAAATACAATAGGAACAAACCCCGCAATCTTCATTTGTTTTTTCTCCAAAATAATTCAAGAGCAATTTGCTTCTGCATTGGCTGTCTTCCTTAATATAATGTAAAACCGATTGCAGTTGGTTAGTCTTGAGTTCATTTTGAGCCTCCAAATATTTAGCTACTCGGTTTATGGTTCTATCGTCTTCGCGGACTTCATTAAAGGTAATTGAGGCATCATTATTCTTAGCATGTAATACTATGATTCCTTTTTCATTTAATTTGTGTAAAATGGCCAAAACCTGACTCTCATCGGAGTTAGATTTTTTAGCAATCAACGAAATATTTATTACCGATTGCGATTCGTATACACCCGGATTGGTTCTTAATACCGTCAATAGCACTTCTTCATCTTGCGGATTCAAACTAATGTAGCGCATAACTTCCTTAGAAGGAATGCTGAATTGCAATGTAATTTTTTCAGAAAATTCCTGCGAAAGAGTTAAGATTCCTTGTCGATCTAGAAATTGTAAGGCATTGTATACTTTTAAAACAGGAAACGAATATTTTGTACAAAAATGATTGATATTGAAAGTGTATTTTTCATCCAAACCTTCTCCGTAGGCAATTTGAAAATAATTACAAAGTTTGATGTAAACCGTTTTTAAAAAGGCTTTATCACATAAAATACTTAAAAACTGCGATTCGGCATGAATCACATCCGAAGGATTGGTTAGTAAAATGGCAAATGCTTTTTCACCATTTCGGCCCGCTCTTCCGGCTTCTTGATAATAGTTTTCTAAATTGGATGGAATATGAAGATGCACCACGGTTTTTACATTGCCTTTGTCAATACCCATTCCAAATGCATTGGTGGCAACCATCATCTGAACTTTTTCATCCATCCAAAGCATTCTGTTTTTTTCTTTTTCCTTGGCAGATAAACCGCCGTGGTAATAAGTTGAAGTAAACCCTAAAGCATTCAACTGAAGGGTTGTTTCAGAGCAGGACTTCCGATTGTTCACATATAATATAGCAGGTTGCGGATTTTTCTGGAGTATTTGCTCCAGCAAATTCAGTTTGTCTTCCACATTAAAAACCATATAAGCTAAGTTTTCCCTTGCAAATGATTTGGTGTAAACTTGTGGATTCTGCATTTGCAATTGCGCAATAATATCCTCTTGTACTTTGCTAGTTGCGGTTGCTGTTAATGCTAAAAAAGGGGTCTTTGGGAAAAACTCTTTTAGCTTGGCAATTTTTAAATAGGCTGGTCTAAAATCATGTCCCCATTGCGAAACACAATGTGCTTCATCAATGGTGATAAGGTTAATGGGCAGGTTTTTGATGCGCTCCAACACCCAGTCGCTTTGGAGCCGCTCTGGAGAAAGGTATAAAAACTTGTAATTCCCATATTGGCAATTGTCCAAAAGGTCAATTAGCTCCTCCGAGTGGATGCCACCGGTTAAAGCAATTGCTTTGATTCCTTTGCTTTGCAGGTTTTCAACCTGATCTTTCATTAAGGCCACCAATGGAGATATCACCAGGCAAATGCCTTCCATCATTAGCGCAGGAACCTGAAATGTTATTGATTTTCCTCCACCCGTAGGCATTAATCCAAAGGTGTCTTTACCTTCTAAAACCGAATTAATAATGGCTTCCTGAGGCGTTCTAAACGCATCATGGTTCCAGTATTTTTTAAGAATTTCTATCGGTTTAGGCATCGAATAATTACGAATTTAGTATTTCGTAAAAGTAATAAAACAATAAATTATAATTGGTTTAAAATAAAAGAGATTCGATCTTCCACCGTACCTTTAGGAACTTCAATTAAATCATAACCATATTTTTGGTAGGTTTCGGTAAGGTGGTTGTAGATGAGTTTGGCTTGCTCAAAGTTTTCATAGCGCTCGTTGTCGCTTATGTAGATATCTTCCCAAGGTGGAAGTAAAAATATTTTGGTGTAAATATGGTCGCGGCACGCCTGATCAAAAAAAGCAGGATAGCTATCGCCAATGTAATGCATGTAAGCCAAGACATCAGGAATTCCTCGGTCTAAAAAGACAATATCGTGGGGCTCTTTCTGGGCGTTGTGAAATTGTTTCTTTCTACCCTCTAAAAGTAGTTCGCTAAAAAGCAACGGATTCTCCAAAAACAATTGTTCAATGCCTTGGTTTTTCGCTTCTAGGGTCACCTCACGAGAAATTTCAGGATAACAGCAAAAACCTTTTGCTAGCAAGCCTTCAATAATTGTTGTTTTTCCTGTGCCAGGACCACCAATAATAACTACGATTTCTTTATTCAAAATGCTTGGAAATAAGGAGCAAATTTATTGATTTGTTTTAGATATAATGTTGGAAATTAATTAAATTTTTATAATTTTGGAATCTATTCACAAAATACAAATCCTAACCGATTATGAAAAAAATATTAGTAGTTGCATTATTTTCCCTCTTCCTTTTTAGTTGTAGTAACAAAGAAGGTGTTTCAGGATCTTCAAGTTCAGATGGAGAATTAAAGGTGCAAACTTACAGTATTCTGGACGTAAATTTTACTAGTGCAAAATGCATAGGAGTTCTTACTCTTGGAAGTTATGCAACTTCAGATTATGGAATTTGCTGGAGTACATTACAAAATCCCGTAGCAACAGGGCCTCATGTTCAAGGAACTTTAAATGCAGGCTCCTCTGTTTTTTCTAGTATTATTGGGCCATTAACTGCAAATACCACATACTATGTAAGGGCTTATGCAAAAGATGCAACGGGAACTGTATACGGAGCTCAAATGTCTTTTACTACATTAAATATGGTGGGTTCTACTGGTGGTGGTCTTGTTGATGTTGAAGGCGAAGTATATGGATCTGTGGTTATTAACGGAAAAGAATGGATGCGTAGCAACTTAAATGTAAGTAAATATAAAAATGGAGATGTTATACCTCAAGTTACTGATGTGGCTCAATGGGATGCATTGACAACAGGTGCTTGGTGTTATTATGAGAACGACACGGCAAATGGACCTATTTATGGTAAATTATACAATTGGTACGCTATTAACGATAGTAGAGGTTTAGCTCCAACAGGGTGGCATATTGCTACTGATGCAGAATGGACTAGTTTAACTAATTTTTTAGGTGGTGCTAATGTAGCTGGCAAAAAACTAAAAGACAATTCTTCAACTTCAACATGGGATGTGACGACACATTCTGCTACCAATCAATCCGGGTTTTCGGCAATACCAGGTGGAGTAGGGTATTTGAATTACAATCTACCACCTTCACCTGCTGTTCCAGCGCTTTCAGATTTATTTAAATGGAAAACAAAAGCAGCTTATTGGTGGAGTTCGACACCAGGTAATTCAGCTGAATATAACTGGGTAAGAAATTGTAACAGTTCAAGTGATGAATTCGTGCGAAGTGGAGCAATTAAAAGCAGTGCTTTAGCTGTTCGTTGTGTTAAAAATTAAGAACAATTTTAGTTCAGAATTATATCAAAAAACTACAACTTTATGTTGTAGTTTTTTTATGAAATAAACGATACTAATTATTTTATTTTGAATCGATATAAAAATATAAATAAGGATATCTTTATCTAATTTCAAAAATGTATATTTGCCTTTATTTAATTAACGAATGGATAAAAAGACTGAAGAATTTTATATTCGCCTAAAAGAAGAGTTGAGCAGCACCTCTGCTTGGCCTTCAGAATATTTGTATAAATTTATTGTTCCTACCGATGCAACTAAAATTGAAGCGGTAGAAAAAGCCTTTGATAATATGGGAGCAGTGATTAACACCAACCAATCAAAAGCAGGAAAATATACAAGTGTTTCTGTAAATGTGCGTATGAATTCGCCAGAGCATGTCGTTGAAAAATACCTAGAAGTTGCTACAATAGAAGGAATAATTTCATTTTAATATGGTTCCAAAATACATAAAAGAGAATGCAAATGAGGTTGTAGGTCATTTGGAATACAATGCCGAAAGACCGCATTTAATTATTCCGGAATATGGTCGTCATTTGCAAAAATTGATCGATCAAGCCAAAGTTATTGCAGATCGAGATGAACGCAACAAGGCAGCGAAATACATCATTCAAGTAATGGGGAGTTTGAATCCGCATTTGCGTGATGTGCCCGATTTTCAGCACAAGCTTTGGGATCAACTTTTTATCATGTCGGATTTTATGATGGACGTTGATTCACCTTATCCTATTCCGACTCGAGATGTTATTAATTTAAAGCCAGAACGATTGGCGTATCCTCAAAAAAATCCGAAATACCGTTTTTATGGCAACAATATCAAATACATGATTGAAGTAGCCAACAAATGGGAGGAGGGAGAAATGAAAAGTGCTTTGGTGAAGGTGATTGCCAATCACATGAAAAAATCCTATTTGAGTTGGAATAAAGACACCGTAACGGATGTGGTTATTTTTGAACATTTATTTGAGCTTTCAGAAGGAACGATTAATTTATTGGGAAGTGAGGAAGAGTTATCCAACACCACCGATTTAATTCGAACCAATAAAAAAGTATCGAATAAAGCAGGGGCTCCAATGCAAAAAAACATGAAACAAGGTTTTAAAAAACAATCAGGTAAAAAACCATTTATTAAAAACAACAATAATTCAAAATAAAAAAAGGCGCTAAGGCGTTAAGGTTCTAAGATTTTTAAAGAGCCTTTACACTCAGAACCAAAGAACCTAAATCAACTCTATGGGAACATTTAAAATTGAAGGAGGAATTAGATTAAAAGGGGATGTAACCCCTCAAGGTGCTAAAAACGAAGCGTTACAAATTTTATGTGCGGTGCTGTTAACACCCGAAAAAGTTACAATTAATAATATTCCAGATATTATTGATGTAAAT
>JBILNU010000084.1:0-8429 GCA_044374815.1 Flavobacterium sp. | reverse complement strand
CTTTGTGGGTAACCACGATTTGTGGATGGATGATTATTTTCAAAAAGAATTGAATATTCCGGTTTATCACGATAATAAAGAATTTACTTTCAATAATAAAACGTTCTTAATAGGCCATGGTGATGGAAAAGGCCCTGGAGATAAAGGATACAAACGCATGAAAAAGGTGTTTGTACATCCGTTTTCTAAATGGTTATACAGATGGCTACATCCCGATCTTGGGATGCGTTTAGCCCAATATTTATCGGTTAAAAACAAATTGATTTCTGGTGCTGAAGATGTAGTGTATTTAGGAGAAGATAAAGAATGGTTGATTCAATATGCTAAACGCAAATTAGAATCGAAACACTATAATTATTTTGTTTTTGGACACCGTCATTTGCCTTTGCAACTTGCTATAGGAGAAAACTCAGAATATGTTAATCTGGGAGATTGGATTGGCTATTTTACTTACGGAGTTTTTGACGGGGAAAGCTTTCAATTAAAAACATATACTAAATAAAGAAACATAAAAAAAACCTCGTTCAAAAAGAACGAGGTTTTTTATTATTTGTTTAGAAAAAAATTATCCTAAAGCAACTCTACTGAATCCTGTTACAGTTAAACCAGCATCTACCGATTTAACGTAAGCAGAAACGCTCATAGAACCATCTTTAATATAATCTTGGTTTACTAAAGTATTGTCTTTGTAAAAACGTTGAATTTTACCTTTAGCGATATTGTCTAACATAGCTTCTGGTTTTCCTTCTTGACGTAATTGATCTTTAGCAATTTCAATTTCTTTTTCAATGATTGATGCATCTACACCCGCTTCATCTAAAGCAATTGGATTCATTGCAGCAGCTTGCATTGCTACGTTTCTTGCAGCTTCTTCACCACCAGCAACGTTAGCAGAAAGGGCAACTAAAGTAGCAATTTTGTTTCCTGCGTGGATGTAAGAACCAACAAAAGCACCGCTTAATCTTTGGAAAGAAGCAACTTCAATTTTTTCTCCAATAACACCTGTTTGCTCGATTAATTTTTCAGCAACAGTGATTCCGTGGAAATCAGAAGCTAAAAATTCTTCTTTAGTAGCATAGTTTAATGCTTGGTTAGCTAATTCAGTAGCTAATTTTACGAAACCTTCATTTTTTCCAACGAAGTCTGTTTCGCAATTTAATGTGATTACAACACCAGTAGTTTTATCTGCACTTACAACTGCAATTGCAGCTCCTTCAGTAGATTCTCTGTCTGATCTGTTTGCAGCAACTTTTTGACCTTTTTTTCTAAGGTTTTCAATTGCTAAATCAAAATCTCCATCAGCTTCTACTAATGCTTTTTTGCAGTCCATCATACCTGCACCGGTGATTGTTCTTAATTTATTTACGTCTGCAGCAGTAATTGTTGCCATTTTGTTTTTATTTTAAGATTAAAAATTTTTTGTAAAAAAAGAAATTCCAATTGATAAATCCCAAATTCCAATTTTAACAAATCATCAAATTTTGACAATTATATGGAATTTGGAATTTACCTTTCGGAATTAAAATTTATTTATTCTTCAGATTTTGTCTCTTCAGCAGCATCTTCAGCAGCAGGAGCTTCAACAGCTTCTTCTACAATAGCAGCAACTTCTTCAGCAGCAACTTCTTCCGCTTCTGGAGCATCTTCTCCGTCTTTTTCTGAAGTTCTGTTAGCTAATCCGTCTTTTACAGCGTCTGTAACTAAAGATAAAATCTTATCGATTGATTTAGAAGCATCATCATTTGCAGGGATAACATAATCTACTTCACGAGGATCAGAGTTAGTATCAACCATTGCGAAAACTGGAATGTTTAATTTTTGTGCTTCTTTTATTGCGATGTGTTCAGCTTTGATATCTACTACAAATAATGCAGCAGGTAATCTAGACATGTCAGCTATAGATCCTAAGTTTTTTTCTAACTTAGAGCGTAAACGATCTACTTGAAGTCTTTCTTTCTTAGAAAGCGTCATGAAAGTACCGTCTTTTTTCATTCTATCAATAGTAGCCATTTTTTTAACAGCTTTACGGATAGTAACGAAGTTTGTTAACATACCACCAGGCCATCTTTCAGTGATGTAAGGCATGTTGCAAGCTAAAGCTTTTTCTGAAACGATATCTTTTGCTTGTTTTTTGGTAGCTACGAAAAGTATTTTTCTACCAGATGCTGCAATTTTTTTCATAGCTTCTCCAGCTTCTTCAATTTTTGCAGCGGTTTTATATAGATTAATGATGTGAATACCATTACGTTCCATATAAATGTAAGGAGCCATGTTTGGGTCCCATTTACGAGTCATGTGTCCGAAGTGAACACCTGCTTCTAATAATTCTTTAACGTCAATTTTTTTTGCCATTGTGTAATAGTTTACGTTCCGTGATTAGCAATGTTCCTTTCGCTTTTTGAGCTTTTAGGCTTCATTTAGATGCTAAACTAATTCCCTTTTAATAAGGAATATCGACAACTTTGTTTTTAATTCAATTTTAATTGTAAAAAGGGTTCTTAAAAAATATTCTGATAAATATCGAATATTAACGTTTCGAGAATTGGAATCTCTTACGTGCTTTTTTCTGACCGAATTTTTTACGTTCTACCATTCTTGGATCTCTTGTAAGTAATCCTTCTGGTTTTAAGATGGCTCTGTTTCCTTCACCAACTTCACACATTACTCTTGCTAAAGCCATTCTCACAGCTTCTGCTTGACCTGTTGAACCACCTCCGTATACATTTACTTTTACGTCAAAGTTGTTTACATTTTCTGTCATAGACATTGGTTGTAAAACTTTGTACTGTAAAGTAGCTGTTGGAAAGTAAGTTGCAAACTCTCTTTTGTTTACGGTAATTTTACCTGTTCCTTCAGTAACGTACACACGTGCAACAGCACATTTTCTTCTACCGATTTTGTGAATAACTCCCATTACTTTAAGTCGTTAAGGTTAACGGTTTTTGGTTTTTGAGCAGCATGTTTGTGCTCTGAACCAACATTTACATCTAAATTACGGAAAAGTTGCGCTCCTAATTTGTTTTTAGGCAACATTCCTTTTACAGCTTTTTCTACTAATAATGCAGGATTTTTTTGTTGCATTACTTTAGCAGTCAAGCTTCTTTGTCCTCCTGGATAACCTGTATGACGAATATACGTTTTATCGTCAAGTTTGTTTCCAGTTAGGTTGATTTTGTCTGCGTTGATAACAATTACGTTATCTCCACAATCAACGTGCGGTGAATAACTTGGCTTGTATTTACCTCTTAATAGCATAGCTACTTTTGATGCAAAACGACCTAAGTTATGACCTTCAGCATCTACAACAATCCACTGCTTATCTGCTGTGGCTTTGTTCACTGAAACTGTCTTGTAGCTTAATGTGTTCACAATAATTTTTTTTAATTAAACATTCCATTCCCAATTACGGGAGTGCAAAAGTACAATTATTTATTATATATGCAAACAGGTTTTCGTTTTTCTTTTAGGTTGAATTATAGATAAATACAATAATGTAACATTTTTTCATTCCAGCTACAATAAAATGGCTCGTTTCCTAATCAGTTCAGACTAAGTATTAATTGATTTGTATAATAAATTTTTGTAGTTTTACATCTAATTTATTTGTAAGATGAAATCAAAAGCTACCTTAAAACAAATTGCGAAAGAGTTAGGCGTTTCAGTATCTACCGTATCAAAGGCTTTAAATGATAGTCCGGAAATTAGTGAACCTACCAAAATTAGGGTTCAAGAGTATGCTAAACTAAAAAAATACAAGCCCAATAGTATTGGATTAAATCTAAAAAATAGATCTACGCGAACTATTGGGGTTATTATTCCGAATATTCTGAATTCGTTTTTTGCCAAAGTTTTTAAAGGTATTGAAAAGGTAGCCGATGAAAAAGGATACAAAGTAATCACGTGTATCAGTAATGAGTCTTTAGATAAGGAAATAGGTGTAATGGAAATGCTTAGTAACGGAACCATAGATGGTTTTATATTATCTATTTCTGAGGAAGCACAAAAACTGCATCAGTTTGATCATTTTAAATCGATTATTACTGAGGGAACTCCAATTGTTTTTTTTGATAGGGTTACCGATGAAGTAAATTGTGATAAGGTTATAGTAGATGATTTAGAATCTGCTATAAACGCGACCCGGCATTTGATTCAGTCGGGCTGTAAAAAAATTGCTTTGTTTTCGGCTATTAATAATTTGAGCGTTGGAAAACTTCGCCTAGAGGGCTACAAAAAAGCTCTTGAAAGTGCCGGAATTAAAGTGGATAATTCAATCATCATCTTATCTGAAACAGAGGAAGATTTTGATAATAAAACAAACGGATTTTTAGATAAAAATAAAGTAGATGCTATTTTTGCACTGGATGAGCACGCCTCAGTTATGGCAATGAAAATGAGTATTAAAAAAGGATTAAAAATTCCGGAAGAAATCTCAATTATTGGATTTGCAGATGGGGTATGGTCTAGAAGAATGACTCCTAGTTTGTCTACCGTTAGTCAGCATGGACCTGAAATAGGTGCCGAAGCGACGAAAATGCTAATTGAACGATTAGAAAGTAAAGAAGAAATAATTAATTACAGAACATCGGTAATTAAAACTGAATTACGCCAACGCGATTCTACTAAGAAATTATAATATTTTTCTTTTTATCATCATTCCAAGTGATGTAGCCAATAAAGGCATTAAAGAAGTAAAATATATACTTAATGGTATTGGCAATGTTTAAAATAAGTATGCTTTGTACAATTTTAGACAGGTTGTATAACTGCCACATAAACCAGTTGTCAGGATACATTCGGCTGTTATTAAAAGTTCCTCCAAAACTAATTCCGGCTGGAATTGCAATTGCAAAAAACAATTGCCAATCAATTGGTTTGTCACTAAAATTTATAAATCCAATATAATTTAATATCAAAGATAAAACCATTCCGAAGCCTAAATTTCTATAAAAGATCGCATCGATGCTATTTAGGATTTTTTTCTTTTTCCAAAATCGATAAGCAACATAGTTTCCTACAAATGAAATAGGATAGGTAAGGATTGCGGCTGCATTTCCTAGTAGAAAATCAATTGCGCCACTTAAGGCAGTATTTATTGTTCCAATTAAATTTCCAAAATTATTTTTTTTGGTTACCAATCGAGTGGACATCATTGAAAAACCAACATTTAAGATTGAAAAAATTCCTAAAGGGAAATTAAACGTAGTAGTATTAAAATGAATAGGAATCTCGGTTTTGTGATATCCTAATACAATAGACCCTACTAACACAATTACCAATCCAATAAAATCAAGGTACCTACTATTAGTAATTGATTTAATAGTTTGTGTTGATTTATTAGAAAATGTTATTAGCGCCATTTTAAAAAATTTCGGCAAATATAGAAATTTAATTATAGGATGATTTTAATGCGCTTCCAACCAGTTTTTCCCCAATCCAATTTCTACTTCTAATGGAACTTCTAGTTTAAAAGCATTTTCCATTTCGTATTTTATCATCGGTTGGATTTTCTCCAATTCGGAGTAGTGTACGTCAAAAACCAACTCGTCATGAACCTGCAACAGCATTTTAGATTTCCAATTTTCTGAAGTTAATCGGTTGTAAATAGTAATCATGGCGATTTTAATAATATCGGCAGCCGAACCTTGAATAGGAGCATTTACCGCATTTCGTTCTGCACCACTTCGCACCATTTGATTGGCTGAATTGATATCTTTTAAATAACGACGTCTTCCTAAAACCGTTTGCACATAACCATTTTCTCTAGCAAAATCTACTTGGTTTTGCATGTAGGATTTTAATTTTGGATAGGTTGCATAATACGCATCAATTAATTCGGCACTTTCTTTTCTAGATAAATTGGTTTGGTTGCTCAATCCAAAAGCAGAAACACCATAAATGATCCCGAAATTTACCGTTTTGGCATTGCTTCGTTGTTCTTTGGTAACTTCTTCAAGAGGCACATTAAAGACTTTGGCCGCAGTGCTTCGGTGAATGTCTTCATTGTTTTGAAATGCTTTAATCATGTTTTCTTCTCCTGATAATGCGGCAATAATGCGCAATTCTATTTGAGAATAATCGGCAGAAACTAATGTGTAATTTTCATCTCTTGCAATAAACGCTTTCCGAATTAATCGTCCGCGCTCGGTTCGAATTGGAATATTTTGCAGATTCGGATTATTAGAACTTAATCGTCCAGTTGCCGCAACCGTTTGCATGTAATCGGTATGTACTCTACCTGTTTTTTTATCTACTTGATTTGGTAAAGCATCGATATAAGTACTTTGTAATTTCACCATTTGACGCCATTCTAAAATATCTTTTACAATTGGATTATCATTGGCTAAATAAGATAATATTTCTTCCCCAGTGGCATATTGCCCAGTTTTGGTTTTCTTTTGTTTGGCTCCGCCAATTTTAAGCTTGTCAAATAAAATATCTCCCAACTGTTTAGGCGAAGCTAAATTGAATTTCTCTCCAGCGGTTTCATAGATTTTTTGTTCCAATGCTGCGCTTTCTTTTGCCATTTCAACCGACATCAATTGCAAAAACGGAACGTCTAAGTTAATTCCTTCTAACTCCATCGCTGCAAGAACTGGTATCAGCGGAATTTCGATTTCATCAAATAGTTTTTTGGTCTCGGCTTTGTCTAATATCGGACTGAAGTTTTGTTTCAATTGGAAGGTTACGTCTGCATCTTCAGCGGCATATTCTTTTATTTCTTCTAATGCAACATCGCGCATCGACTTTTGATTCTTCCCTTTTTTTCCAATTAAATCTTCAATTGATTTTGGAGAATATTTTAAATACGTTTCTGATAATACATCCATATTATGGCGCATATCCGGATTAATTAAGTAATGCGCAATCATGGTATCAAACAATTTTCCTTTAATGGAAACACCATATTGCGACAGAATTTTCAAATCGTATTTAATATTTTGTCCTATTTTTTCAATGTTTTCATTTTCAAAAAACGGCTTGAATTTATCTAGTAATTGCTGTGCTTCCTCTCTGTTTTCTGGGAAAGGCACATAAAAGGCTTTTCCTTTTTCAAAAGAAAATGACATTCCAACCAATTCTGCATTTAAAGAATCAATTCCGGTTGTTTCGGTGTCAAAACAAACCGAATTTTGCTGCGTTAAATTTTGCAATAATAATTTCACCGGCAAATCGCCTTGAACAGTTTGATAGAAGTGCTCGGTAGTTTCTAAAGTAGCATAATTTGAATTTGAAATTGAACTGCCTTCTCCATCATCATCGGTGAAACCAAATAAATCAAATTGATCTTCATTTGTTCTTTTTGATGGCGCTTTTCTTGGCGCTGCTTCATTTGCTTGCGCGCTAGACTCATTGGTGTCAATTTCATCGTATTCTTTTCCGGTGCCAAAAAATTTATCAAACTGCGCTTTCATTTGGCGAAACTCCAATTCTTGAAAAAGGGCATCGGTTTTTTCTACATCGGGTTTAGACAATTCATAGTCGGCAGCAATAAATGTGACTGGGCAATCCAATAAGATTCGTGCAAGTTTTTTAGATAAAATTCCGAGTTCTTTGTTGTTTTCAATTTTGTCTTTTAAAGCACCTTTTAGTTTATCGGTATTTTGAAGAAGGTTTTCCATACTGCCAAATTCCTTCAATAATTTTTTGGCTGTAACTTCACCAACACCCGGAAATCCCGGAATATTATCGGCAGAATCACCCATCATTCCAAGGTAATCTATTACTTGTTCGGGTCTTTCGATTTCAAATTTGGCTAAAACTTCTGGAATTCCCCATATTTCGATATCATTTCCCATTCGAGCGGGTTTGTACATAAAAATATTTTCAGAAACCAATTGGGCAAAATCTTTATCAGGGGTAACCATAAAGACTTGAAAATTTTCTTTTTCGGCTTGTTTAGCAATAGTTCCAATTAAGTCATCGGCTTCAAATCCTGGTTTTTCAATAATTGGAATGTGCATGGCGCGAAGTAATTCTTGAATGTAGGGTACTGCAATTTTTATAGCTTCTGGCGTTTCGTCTCGATGGGCTTTATATTCTTGATACATTTCAAAACGGTAATCGCTACCGCCTTTGTCAAAAGCTACGGCCAAATGATCGGGTTTTTCTCTTTTAATTACATCCATTAAGGCATTCATGAATCCCATTATGGCAGAGGTATCCATTCCTTTGGAGTTGATTCTTGGGTTTTTAATAAAGGCAAAATAACCGCGAAAAATTAACGCATAGGCATCCAGTAAATAAAGACGTTTTTGAGACATTTTTTGTAATAATAAAGTATTTGAAAATCCTACATTCTAGGAGTTGTAAATATAATCATAAAGATTAACTAAAATTTATGTTTTGTAAGAATAATCATTTTTACTTTTGCTAAAATTTTTATTTATGATTTTTCGCCTAGTGCTCTTTTTTACAATGGTTCTTATTTT
>JBILNU010000083.1:0-8433 GCA_044374815.1 Flavobacterium sp. | reverse complement strand
TTAGCTGCTACAATTACTGTATAAGCCATTGCTCCTTTTTCTTCTAGCATTTTAGCAATTCCAGCTACAGTCGACGCTTTTTGTCCGATTGCAACATAGATACAAAATACTGGTTTTCCAGCATCATAAAATTCTTTTTGATTTAAGATGGTGTCGATACAAACCGTAGATTTACCTGTTTGACGGTCACCAATTACCAACTCACGTTGTCCACGACCTACAGGAATCATAGCATCTACCGCTTTAATACCTGTTTGTAATGGTTCTGTAACTGGCTGACGGAAGATAACTCCAGGAGCTTTTCTTTCTAAAGGCATGTCAAATAACTCACCTCCAATTGGTCCTTTACCATCAATTGGGTTACCTAATGTATCAACTACACGACCAACAATTTGTTCTCCAACTTTTAAAGAAGCAATACGTTGTGTTCTTTTAACTGTAGATCCTTCACGGATTCCAGTAGATGGACCTAAAAGTACCACCCCAACGTTGTCTTCTTCTAAGTTCAATACGATTGCTTCCAATCCGTTTTCGAATTGTACTAACTCTCCATATTGCGCATTAGACAAACCGTAAACACGAGCGATACCATCACCCACTTGAAGTACAGTTCCTACTTCTTCTAAACTTGCACCTGATTCAAAACCAGATAATTGTTTTTTTAATATTGCTGTAATTTCAGCTGGTTTAATTTCTGCCATTTTGATATATCTTTAATGGAATTTTAATTGCTAAACTCTCTTTTTAATTCACTTAATTTACTTGCTACAGAAGCATTGTATTGTTGGTCTCCAACTCTCAAAATAAATCCACCAATAATTTCTGGATCTACAATGTTGTTGATAGTAATTTTCTTGTTTGAAAAGTCGGCAATTTTAGCCAATACTTTTTTCTCTAACTCTGGAGTAATTGGAAGCGCAGTAGTTACTTTAGCTACTTCTACTCCTTTACTTTCATCGTACAATCTATTGTATTGAATTGCTATTTCGCCTAAAATTTCATATCTTTTATTTTCAAATAACAAGTCGAACAAACTTTTAGTTTCTGCTTGAATACTTGAAAATATTTCAGATAATGCCGATTTCTTATACTCTATTTTAATAATAGGGCTCGTTAGAAAATGCTTTAACTCTGAACTTTCAGTGATAGCAGAAACAATAGAATTCATATCTGTTTTAACTGCATCTGCATTTCCAGAAGTTTGAGCAATGTCTAATATTGCTTTGGCGTATCTAATCGCTGCTCTAGACATAATGATTAGTTTAATTTAGCGTCACCTAACATTTTCTCAACTAATTTAGTTTGAGATTCTTTGTTAGATAATTCGTCTCTTAATACTTTTTCTGCAATTTCTAATGACAATGAAGAAACTTGATTTTTCAAATCTGCCATAGCTGCATTTTTTTCACTTTCGATAGATGCTTTAGCTTGCGCAATCATTTTCTCTCCAGCTGCTTGTGCTTCTGCTTTTGCATCGTTAATCATTTTGTCTTTGATTTCACGAGCTTCTTTCATTAAAGCATCACGCTCTGCTCTTGCATCAGCTAATAATTTCTCATTATCAGATTTAAGATTTTGCATTTCTTTTTTAGCGCTTTCAGCAGATTGTAAAGCATTTTTAATACCTTCTTCTCTTTCGTTAACTGCATCTAAAATTGGCTTCCAAGCAAATTTTTTCAATAAGAAAATTAATGCAACGAATAATACAGTTTGTAAAATGAATAAGCCTAATGAAATATGTCCAAATAATTCTTCCATTATATATGTATTTAAATTTTTTTAATTTTAAAAAGAACAAAAGTTGTAACCAACCGTTACAACTTTTGTTGTAAAAATTTACGATGCAAAAATTGCAGCGAAACCAATACCTTCAATAAGTGCAGCAGCAATAAGCATAGCTGTTTGGATTTTTCCAGTAGCTTCTGGTTGACGAGCGATTGCATCCATTGCAGAACCACCGATTCTACCAATACCAATACCTGCTCCAATAACTACTAATCCTGCTCCAATAATTCTAGGGATTTCCATAAAAATATGTATTAAAAATTAAACATTCAAAACTATTAATGATGTGCCTCATCATGGTGGTGCTCCTCTGAAGCAGAACCAAAATATAAAGCGGCCAACATTGTAAATATGTACGCCTGTAACAACGCAACTAAAACTTCTAATAACGTTAACACAAAAGAAAGTAAGAAAGCCAACGGACTTCCAACAATGCTGTTTGCTTTATACATTAACGCAATTAAACTCATTAATACCACGTGACCTGCCAACATGTTTGCATACAAACGAATCATTAATGAAAATGGCTTAATGATCGTTCCTAGCAATTCTATTGGTGCTAAAATAAATTTCATTGGTACAGGTACTCCTGGCATCCAGAAGATGTGTTTCCAATAATCTTTTTTAGCAGTGAACGTGGTAATAAGGTATGTTAAAAGAGCTAAAGCCCCTGTAATTGCTAAGTTTCCTGTGATATTTACTCCTAGTGGTGTTAATCCAAAAATATTTGAAAACCAAATGAAGAAAAATATAGTCAATAAGAAACTCATGTATTTTTTATAGTGCTTTTCTCCAATATTTGGAATCGCAATTTCATCACGAATATACAAGATAATTGGTTCAAAAAAACGTCCTGCTCCTTTAGCTATAGAACCATTCTTTTTATATGATTTACCTAATCCAGCAAATAACAAGAACATTAATATACTAACTACAAAAATCATAAAAAGACTTTTGGTTATTGATAAGTCAATTGGCTTTTCGTTTTCAATATGTCCTTCTGCATTTTCTTTAAGTTCTCCGCTAGCATCTGTTTTGTAAATTTTACCGTCGTGGTGGCTAATTTTGTAATAGCTTCCTCCATCTTCTGCTGGTGCATCATGTTCACCATGACCAAATTTTGAAGAAGAAAAAACGTGAATTCCATTATCCCAAAGAATTACTGGTAATGGGAATCCAACGCTGTGCTCAGCATTTTTTCCGTAAGAAAAAATGTGAAAATCGTGCGAATCTAATAAGTGATGCTGAATAAACTCTTTTCTTTCTTCTTCTTTAGCTTCCTCTTCAGATACTGCTTTTTTTTCAGGGGTAGCTGCAACTGCTTCCACCTTTTGTTTTATAGGCTCGTTTTCGCTAGAATTAGCGGAACTATATAAAGGAAAAAATGCTACTAAAGCGGCAAATAAGAACTGAAGTGATTTGTTTAAAAACAACATATTTGATAATTTCTTTAATTTATTTTCTCAAATTTGGTGCAAAAGTACAATTTAAATTAATATTTAAAAGTATAACTTTTATTTTTTTTGCTAAAAAACGATGTCTTTTTCTATATTATTGTTTTTTATTCAACATTCTAATAGTTACAAGCGTTTCTATTGTTAAAAACACAGCAAATATTAAAAAGAAATTTGATTTTTCGGGAGTGATTAATTTACTTGTATTCTGTAATATTGGATGCAATAATACATAGGCCAATGCCATTTTTATACTAGTTACTAATAGAAAGGTTTGGCCAACGCTGTCTATATTTTTTTCTTTCATTTTGATAAGGATCAATAGTATAACTATAGAACAAGAATAATAAAACAGATATAAAAAAGAGGTGGAATACCTAAAAGTACTGTTAATTATGGGGTTGCTAAAAAAATAATTATGTAATTCATGGATAAGAAAAGCGATTAGGGCAAGTACAGACGCTTCAAATATGGGTTTGTATTTACTGCTTTTCATTGTCGTCCATTTTATTAATTTCTTTCAGCTGGCGGTTGATGTTGTAAAAAGCCAAGGCGACTCCAATAAGAGTGAAAATTTTTACAAATAAATTATTGGGGTTGGTATACTTTTCATCTAACCAAGTTCCCAGTTTTGAAAACAGAAAAATAACTACCCCCATTTGAATGGGAATATTTATTAATGCCAACCATTTATTAGGCTTTCTTTTCGGTGACTGGGGACTCATTTGGAAGTTTAGGTTCAGAATTTTGGCGCATTATACAACTCGCACTAAAGTCTGCTCCGGGTTCTACAGATAGTTTTCCGCATACCACTTCTCCATGCACACTCGAATTGAATTTAATATTGAGCAATTCCTCTACTTGAATTTTTCCTTTATAGTTTCCTTCAATATCGCAGTTTATACAAACAACATCTCCGGTTACACTTCCCGCCGGACCAATGACCAACTTTCCTTTGGATTCAAAATTTCCAATCAAATGTCCGTCGAGTCTAAAATCGGCTGGAGAAACAATATCGCCTTTAATTGTAGTTCCTTCTACAATTCGGTTGGTCTTACCCAATAAATCGGTGTAGGATTTTGCTTTTTTATCAAACATAATTATGGTTTTTTAGGGAAACCCGGATTAGCTGATTTGGGATTTGCGCTGTTTAAATTATTATCTGACGGATCGATATTATTTTGAGGCGCATCCATATTTTGTTTTGCTTTAATAACTTGGTTCTTGCTGTAATTTGGATTTTGTTCTGGTTGATTTGCTTTTTCAAGCACTGTTTTTTTAATTGTAGTTTTATCTTCAGGAAGAGCAATATTTCTTTGAATAAGAACAATTGGTTTTTTAAGCCAATCACCTGATGTATACTCATCAATATTCTTTTTAACCTGAACTACTTTATAATTTTCACTTGATATTATAATGGCAAGGTCGGCTATTTTATAGTCTTTATATTCTTTCAATACATGGGCAATTCCAGTTGCGCTTTCAACAGATTTAATTCCGTGAATTACAAAGAAGTTGCTTTCCAAAGTATAAATATCCGATGAAACCGTTAGTTTTTCTATGGTTCTTTCTTTGGCAAAATTTGTGATCTTATCTAAAAGATCTTTGGTGCTTTTCGAAGTTAAATCATCTACTTTAAATAATATATTCCAAGAAGTTGGGGTTTCCGAATTAAAAGACAAAGATTCTAAATATGGAATTTTTGTTGCAATATAAACCTCAGTATTTTTACCTTCTTCACTATTTGGATAAGAAAGAGCTACATAATTAAGCGCTTTTTTAAACTCAGCAACACCTTTTAGTTTTCCAACTACATTGGCTTTCAATAATTCAAATTTAGGCAGCATTTCTTCTCCCGTAAATTGTTCGATAGCTTGTTCTAGCTTTGGTAATATTTCTCTGTGTTTTTCTTTTTCATAATCTCTGAAATACTCATTGTAAGCTACTTCTGGCGTAGAGCTTAACGAGTTAGCGCCTCCAGGATTGCTTACTATTTGTGCATAACGAGAGTCTGGAAATTGAGAAATTATTTTTGACTTTATTGCTATTGCTTTCTCCTTATCAATAATCTCATAAATTTTATATAGATTATACATTGATGGCAATACCAAACGCTCTTCTGGCTTGTTGTCTAAAAGTTTTTCAAGTTTGTCGGCAGCTCTTTTATATTCTTTAAATTTTTCTTTATAAATCACTCCCAACTGGTAGTAAGCAAAATTTCTTTCTTTAGCAATGCTATCTAAAACCTTCGATGAGGAAGGAATTTGTTTGGTATAAAAATTTACTGTGTATTTTTCGTTTACTTCTTTTGTCCCATTTTCAGCGTCTGCTTCAGCGTCATTATTTTCATCAGAAACTGAATCGTCTTTTAACGATTCTTTTGATAATCTCCAATTAAATACATGGGCTCTATCTCCCCATTTTTTCTTAAATTCTTGGATTCCAAAAGCGACAGTTGATGGATTGTAAAAATAAAAAGTGCTTCCAGATCCTTGATTGCTATTTACTGGAGCAATTGACTTTATTACAGGGTTTTTTGCTGCCGATCCATTTTCGGCTCCCGACGCTTCTTTTTCTTTAGATTTAGCATCTAAAGCTGCAGCAATTTTTGCATCTTCTTTTTTTAGGGATTCAATATATTCTTTAAAATATTTTTCTTTCCCTTCTTTAGATAAAGTAGCTATTTTTAGAATGCTGTCGTTTCTTTGTGCAATGCCTTCGTACTTAATTACATCTTCTAGATTTTCTCTTTTCTTGGTAATCAATTTAAATTCTCTCGATTTAGAATTTAATACTGTCAATGTACTGTCAAAATATTTTCCAGCCACTACATATTTAGCTTTATTGAAATAAATGGCGGCAAGATTTTTATAATTGGAAGCAACTAAATACGAGTCTTTAGTTTTCTTTTTTAAAGATGTATTATAATACCCTATAGCTTCTTTAGTTTTATTTTGTGAATCATAAAACAAAGCCATTTGGTGGTTTAAGACATCTAAAAACGGTCTGTTTTCTCTATCTTTTAGCAAATGATTAAATTTTTCTAAGAAAGCAATTGTATCTCCCTTTTTAAAATCAAATTGACCCGCTTGATGAGCATGAGCTTGAATTACATATTGTCTTGCTGCCTTGCGTTTCATATCAATAACCTCCTGAAATTTTGCATAAGCGCTATCTTTATGACCTAAACGCTCATAAATTTGTGCTTCAATAAAAAGGTATCGCGCAATTTCTTCTTTAGATTTAGTAAACTCAGTCGCTATTTTTAACTTTGCTAAAGCATTTTTATTTTCATCCAAATTTAAATAGGCTTGTGCCAAAGCAGCATTCGCATCGGCAAAAATTTGGTCTTTAAATTTGATTTCGCCTAGTAATTTTTTTAGATTTATTACCGCAGCCGCATCGTTGTCCATGCGCATGTTGGTTTTTTCTCTCCAAATTTTAACCTCCTGAATTTTACTGCTTGTTGGGTACTTGTACAACACATAATTAAACGCTTCAAGAGCTGGAACAAATCGTTGATCGTAATATCTTGTTTTCCCTAAAAGTAAATGGGCTTCATCCATTTGCGGATTTTTTTCTGATCCGCCAATGTTCATAGAATGCTTTTGAATTGCTTTGACTGCTTTGGTTTCGGCGACTTCAAAATTTTGATTTTTGGCTTGGCCTGGAGTCATTTGTTCTTGAGAAACCTGCATGCGCTCTACCGGAAGAATCTCCCAAAAATTGTCATTATATTGAGATTTCAATTCTAAAATTCCTTTTTCTATTGCCAAATTTCCATTATAAAGTACATTGTCTCTAGTAGTTAATGCATGATAATTTCTAGAAACAAAGGTGTTTTTTTTTGTAGAACAGGCAACAAAAATTAAGACCGTTACACAAAGAAAAGTATATTTTAAAGTATTCGTTTTCAAATTCAAATCGTTTTATAACTAACTAATAAAAGTTAGATTTAGTATAAGTAACTGGTAAAAGTACGCTTCTTTTTGATACTTTAAAAAAATAAGCCTTATTTTTCTTCTAAATTCTTATGGAATGATTCCGTATTAAATAATAAAAACCTCCTCCTATTTGAAAATACTTGCTATTTCTTACCTTTGTAAAAATTTATTATAATGGCATCTTTTTACAAATTACAAATCAAAGAAGTGAAGCGGGAAACACCAAGCGCAGTTTCTGTGGTTTTTAATGTTCCAACCGAATTACAATCTGCTTATCAATTCATCGCAGGTCAATATATTAATTTGAAATTAACCCTAGACGGAAAAGAAATTCGTCGTGCGTATTCCATTTGTTCTTCACCTAATAGTGGTGAATTACGCATTGCAATTAAGGCAGTAAAAAATGGACTTTTTTCAAAATTTGCTAACGAAAATTTAAGCGTTGGTGATCTTCTTGAAGTAGGTCTTCCAGAAGGTAAATTTACATTTGAACCTAATGTTGAAAAACAAAAAAACTACGCTGCAATGGTAGCCGGTAGCGGAATTACACCTGTAATGTCTATCCTACAATCGGTTTTAGAAAATGAGCCGAAAAGTTCTTTTGTTTTACTTTATGGAAATAAAACTCCCGAAGAAACTATTTTTCACCAACAATTACATAACTTACAAAATAAATATGTAGGCCGTTTGTTTGTGCATTATGCTTTTAGCCAAACTAAAGTTGAGGAACAGCTTTTTGGAAGAATAGAGAAATCAAATATCAACTTTATTTTTGACAACAAACACAAAGAAAAAGACTTTGATAAGTTCTATTTATGTGGTCCTGAAGCGATGATCAACTTGGCAACTACCGTTTTAAAAGAACATAATGTTGCTGACAAAAACATCAAATTTGAATTATTTACAGCAACAGGAACTGAAAATACCGAAGCAAGTTCTCACGAAGGACATACTAAAATTACGGTTTTGGTTGACGACGAAGAAACAACTTTTGAAATGAGTCAGAAGCAAACCATTTTGGACGCTGCTTTAAAACAAGGAATTGACGCTCCTTATTCGTGCCAAGGCGGAATATGCAGTAGTTGTCTGGCTCGCGTTTCTAAAGGGACTGCCGAAATGAAAAAGAACTCTATTTTGAGTGATAAAGAAGTAGCTGATGGGCTTATATTAACTTGTCAAGCACATCCAACTTCGAGTGAATTAACTGTAGATTTTGATGATGTTTAATTCAGCTGTGAAACTACTCTAGC
>JBILNU010000082.1:0-8570 GCA_044374815.1 Flavobacterium sp. | reverse complement strand
TTATAAAAAAATGAAAACCTCTGTTATGCCAAATGGTTTCTTTTCAAACACATTAAGAAACAATGGTGTTAAAATAAGTGGAAGTTCTCTTATTGCAACAGGTAAATTTTCAATCCCATTTCCTGGATTAACAGCTCCTGTAGAAATTAATTTGAATAATTTCACTTTCTTTAAAGATAATGCTCCAATTGGATCCGAAATAGGAATTACAACTGGAACAATTCAACAAACAGTTAATAATTATCCTTTAGATATCAATTACACTTTAAAAGCAGTTGCTCAAGAATCTTTACCAAATTATACATCTAACAATGTTACTTACAACAATGTTAAAAAGACAAGGTTGTTGTTGAATCTAAAAATATCAACAACTAATTCTGGTGTTACTGCAATTTTATTAGCTGATCAAACTGTATTTACAATTAATGAGTATTTTGCAAAAAATGTTGGTAATGTATATACAAACACTTATTTTCATTATGACATTAACCCAGATATTGCAACTCAATTTGGTGTACCAGCAACTGCATCTGAAACCCAAGAAGAATTTCTGACAACTTATTTATTAAATTAGTATAATATTACAATAGAAAATCATTTTTTTCGTTTATTATTTAGACAATTTAATTCAATTTATATGAAAAAAAATCTTCTTTTTGTGTATTTATTATTTAGTTTTATAACTACCTCAAATGCGCAAAACCTTTCAAAAAACGCATTAGGTTTAAGACTTGGAAATAACGACGGATTTGGAGCCGAATTCTCATACCAGAGAGCACTTTCATCAAGTAATAGAGCAGAAATAGACTTAGGTTGGCAAAATAGCAATAATGTTTCAGCAATTAAATTAACCGGATTATATCAATGGGTTTGGCAAATAGACAATGGATTAAATTGGTATGCTGGAGCTGGAGCTGGTATTATTAGTTGGAGTAACTCTAACAACATTCCAAAGGATAGTGGTATTTTGTTCAATGCTGCAGGTGATATAGGATTAGAATATTCATTTAATGATACTCCTATTCAAATTTCTTTAGACTTAAGACCAGAATTGTATTTTGCGACAGGAGGCTACAGAAATTCAAATTTTGGCAATCAATTAGCATTAGGTGTTCGGTATAAATTTGATTAAAAAAAATCCCAGTAAATTGGGATTTTTTTTATTATTTAATTTCAATAGTTTTTTTAGACTTAATTTTAATTACAAAACACGGACTTGTAGTAACTAGATTAGTCGTTTGAGGTTCAATTTCATTTATTGATAATACAATTTTATCTTTTAGTTCTACAATATTTTCTACTTTTATTGTAAATCCTTTTTTACTTTTTTCTCCCAAATTAATCAATATGAAATTACAGGTTTCAATATCTTCTTTAGTGATGTAAGGTTTAATCATTTTATCTTTCAATAACATGTTAAATTCCTTTTGCTCTGTTATTATTTCATAAAACTGAAAAGGCGCTCCTCCATAGTCGCTTCTGAATAATACATCATATAAAGGTTTGGATTCCATTGGATTCCTTTTTGAACTGCAAGAAAATAACACAATTGCTATTGAAAAAATTATGATTTTTTTAAACATAAATAATCTATTTTGAATCTTCTATCGCTTTATAATAAATTGATTCGTACAAAGGCAAAATATTATTAATGTCAAATTGTTTTGCTACAGACAACGCATTGTCTTTAAACGTATCAAGAGTTTGATTATTGTTTAATATCGAAATTGCATTCTCAGCCATTTCATCTATAGCACCAACATTACTTAGATAACCCGAAATACCGTCAAAATTTACTTCTGGCAAACCACCAGTATTACTTGAAATCACAGGTACACGCCAAGCCATCGCCTCAAGTGCGGCCAAACCAAAACTTTCTGTTTCTGATGGAAGTAAAAACAAATCTGAATTAGATAAAATACTATCTATTTCATTGCTATTTCCAAAAAAGATTACTTTGTCTAAAATTCCAAGTTTCTCACAAAGTTGCTCCGCTTTTACTTTTTCAGGACCATCGCCAACCATCATTAATCGAGCAGGAAGTGTTTGCTGAATTTTATTAAATAACTTAATCACATCAGGAATTCTTTTCACTTTTCTAAAATTACTGATGTGAGTTATGATTCGTTCTTCTGGCTTTGCCATGGTTGATCTTTGGCAAACCGAATTATTTTCTAAAGGATGTTTCACCAATTCAATAAAATTTGGGATAACATGAATTTCTTTTTTGATATCAAATAATTCGTAGGTGGCTTCTTTCAAACTTTTGGAAACCGAAGTCACCACATCTGATTTATTGATACTAAAACTTACAGCAGTTTTATAATTTGGATGATTTCCAACCAGGGTAATATCTGTTCCGTGAAGGGTTGTTACCATTGGAATGGTTATCCCTTGATCTTTTAGCATTTGCTTTGCCATATAACCTGCATAGGCATGAGGAATAGCATAATGCACGTGCATTAACTCAATTTTATATAACTTGACCATATCCACTAATTTACTAGATAAGGCCAATTCATAGGGCTGGTAATGAAATAAAGGATATTCTGGAACATTCACTTCATGATAGTGAACATTCGAATTTAACAAGGCCAAACGAACGGGTTGACGGTAGGTGATAAAATGAACTTCGTGTCCGCGGTTGGCTAATTCAATTCCTAATTCGGTTGCGACAACGCCACTACCTCCAAAAGTTGGATAACAAACAATTGCTATTTTCATGTTGTATTATTGAATTATGAAGGTACTATTATTAAATCAAATTTATTTATCTAGAAGCGCTTCTTGAATTACCTGTTGAATATCTTCTCGAATATTTTCTTTGGATAATGTATTGGCAGCATTAGAATCAGGATATGTTCTATTTGATAAAAACACATAGACCACTTCAGTTTCTGGATCTGCCCATGCCATAGTTCCTGTAAAGCCAGTGTGACCAAAACTCGATTTAGAAACACAACCGCAGGTTGGCCCTTCTTTACCCAATTGGGGTTTATCAAAACCTAATCCTCTTCTATTTCCTTCCGAACAAAAATAACAAGTATTAAATATATCAAATGTGGATGGCTTAAAATATTCAATACCGCCATAATTACCTTTTTGCAAATACATTTGCATCATTTTCGCAATATCCATAGCGTTAGAAAATATTCCTGCATGCCCAGCGACTCCACCTTGCATGGCAGCAGCCATATCATGAACATATCCCTGAACCAAAGTATGTCTAAAATAGGTATCCTCTTCTGTTGGAGCAATAGTACTTGTAGTAATTTTTTGCAATGGATTATACAATGTATTGTTCATTCCTATTGATTTATAAAAATTATCCGAACTTAATAAATCCAAAGATTTACCAGTAGTTTCCTCTAAATATTCTTTTAATAAAATGAAAGTAAAATCACTGTATTTATATTCCTTCTTTTCGATGAGTTTACTATCTATAATTTGCTTCATAATACTATCCTGGTAGTCATTTCGTAAATACAAATTGGCTGCAACTTGTTTTGAAAAACCATCTTTTGGAGTTGTACTATAATACTTATCCGATGGGAATTTATCTGCATTTAAGGTTGCTTTATAAAAAGGTATCCAAGGTTGTAAACGCCCATAATGAGAAAGTAATTCTTTAAATGTAATATCTTGCTTATTACTTCCCCTTGTTTGCGGAAGCATATCGCCTAACTTCGTTTCTAAATTAACTTTTCCTTGTTCATATAATTTCATGACATTAGGTAAGGTAGCAACCATTTTGGTTAACGAGGCCACATCATACAAATCGGAATTTTGAACTTTTACAAGCGGCTCATAGGTTTGATTCCCATATGATTTTTGAAAAATAACTTTACCTCTTCGAGCTACTAGAACCTGAATTCCTGGAGTCATTTTTCCATCAATGGCTTTTTTAGCTAAGTCATCAATTCGAGATAATACTTTCGGACTCACACCTACATTTTCGGGAGCTGTAAATCCGAGACGATTTAGTTTTTCAGTGTTTAATCCAAATCCGTTTTTAAATTCTTCATTAATTGATACGGGTAATTTTCCTTGTGACTCGATGGCACCAAATAATAATTCAGCACCAACCATTTGAGAAATATTACTATTTTGATACGACATAACCACACCTTCAATATCATCAAAATTAGAAATTGAAGAAAGCGAATAGGGTTTAGCAAATGCATCTAAAATAACGGTGTTCTTTTTAGCTATATCCTGCAACCAAGCTATTTCAGTTTCGGAAAAATCGTGTTTTTTCCATGCTTTATCCGATTTATGATACCCAACAATTATGGTATTATAATCTTTTAATTTAACCTGTAAAGAATCTAGATTGGAGTCTGAAACTTCAGTGACTTCAGTATATTTTTTAAGTGTAGAAACAAAAGCCGAATTGCTGTCATCACCTAATTTCACATAAGCAATCTTTTGATTCAAATTTTTTATTGGAAGAATATTTTCTTTATTTTTTAATACCGTGGTGGCGTGTTCGTACAACTGATATTGTAGTGCATCTTTATAGGTTGTATTTAATTCGCTGGCTAAATTACGTGAGTCAATTGGCTTGTATTTATTCAAACCTATTTTATATTTATAATGTAAAATCTTCTTAACCGATCTAGCAATACGCTCCTCAGTAATTAAGCCATTTTTATAGGCTTCCGTTATTTTTTGAACAGCCAGAGGCACATTTTCTGCAAAAAGCAAAATATCATTTCCCGCTAAAAAAGCTTCTAAATCAATATCACCTGGCTTCATGAATTTACTCGCCGCTTTCATATTTAGAGCGTCTGTAAAAATTAAACCATCAAACCCTAATTCATTTTGAAGTAAATCGGTAACCACTTTTTGAGAAACAGAAGTTGGATAATTTTCTCTTGGTTCTAAACTCGGTACGTTTAAATGAGCTACCATTACCGAAACCAATCCTTCATCAAACATTCTTTTATATGGATACAACTCCACTTTTTCAATTCGGTCTTTGGTAAATGAAACCAATGGTAATGCGTAATGTGAATCTAATGCCGTGTCTCCGTGACCTGGAAAATGTTTTCCTGTACAAAAGACACCCTGACTTTGAACCCCTTTCATTAAAGCTATAGCATGATCGGTAACATTAACTTTGTCTTCACCAAAAGAACGGTTTCCGATTATTGGATTTTTTGGATTAGTGTTTATATCCAAAACTGGTGCAAAGTTAAAGTGGGCTCCAATTCGTTTAGTTTCTTGAGCCATATTTTTCCCTACCTCTTCAATTAGTTTCAAATCTCTAATAGCTCCTAAAGTAGTATTCCAAGGATATTTATAGGTAGAATCCAAACGCATACTTAACCCCCACTCTGCATCAATCCCTATAAACAAAGGCACTTTTGATTTTGACTGAAAGCGATTGGTTAAATTTGCTTGACGACCAGGTCCACCTTGAAAAAAGATCAATCCACCAATTTTATTTTCTAGAATTAATTTGTCAAGTGAATTTACATGAACTGAATCTTTATTTGAATACGCTGCAACCATAAAAAGTTGGCCTATTTTTTCTTCAAAAGTCATTTGTGCATAAATACTATCCACCCATTTCGTTTCAGGTTCAGAATCTTTAAAGAAATTTTTTCTATCGGATTTTAATATGGGAACATATACTTCATCATCATTTGAAAACTCGGGTTTGGTGATTTTACCCACAGAATTTTTATCTTTAGTCACACCACAATTGGTAACTATAGAGAAAAGAACTAGTATAAATGCAAAATGAATTATTTTTTTCATAAAAGTAAACCAATTAAAAGAACCTGCTGTGCCAACTATCACTAGCAGGAACTTCCCAGCTTTCTTTCATTTCTGCTATGGTATTAACCAGATTATTAAATACAATAGTATTTTCTGAAACTGATCTGTCTTTAGCTAATTTTTTAAAATCCAAAAGAGGTTTATAGGTAATGAATTCACCTTGTTTAAAAGATACATTCATTTTATCTAATAAATCTACACTGTATTTTTGTTCTAAACTTTGAATAAAAGCAACCGAAGAATCTATTGAACAACCTGTTGCCTGATGCACTTCTTGATTTATTGCGATGATAATAAAACGATTGTATTTTATAGTAAAAGAAGCTTCCAATGCACTACCGTGAGCCGACCAATTATTTAAAAACTCTTCAAGTAGTTTTTCGATTTCTGAAACTTCTTCATCAGAAAACTTTCTATTAGACTGATAGATCCAAATTCGGGATTCTTCGGGTAAATTATCAAATGGTACGTACATTTATTTAGATGTAAATTAGTTATAAGTCTTGCGCATTCGCAATTAATTCGGCAATATCTAAAACTTTAACGTTGGCTTCTTTTTCTTTTGCTTTCACTCCATCGGTCATCATTGTATTACAAAACGGACAACCCGTTGCAATAATTTCTGAATGGGTTTCTAAAGCGTCTTCGGTACGTTCAATATTAATTTCTTTATTCCCTTTTTCGGCATCTTTAAACATTTGGGCTCCACCTGCACCACAGCACAAACCGTTTGCTTTAGAACGTTTCATTTCTACCAATTCAATATCCAATTTCTGAATTAAATCTCTTGGTGCTTCATATACATTATTTGCTCTACCTAAATAACAAGGGTCGTGAAAAGTGATTTTTTTGCCTTTATATTGACCACCTTCAATAGCAAGTCTACCCGAATCTAAAAGAGATTTTAAATATTCGGTGTGATGCATCACCTCATAATTCCCACCTAATTGGGGATACTCATTTTTTAAGGTGTTAAAGCAATGCGGACATGCAGTAATGATTTTCTTGGCTTCATAAGCGTTAAGGACTTCTATATTCATCATGGCTTGCATTTGAAATAGAAATTCATTGCCCGCTCTTTTTGCAGGATCACCAGTACAGCTTTCTTCTGTACCCAAAACTGCAAAAGAAACATTGGCATTATTTAATATTTTCACGAATGCTTTAGTTATTTTTTTTGCTCTATCGTCAAAACTTCCAGCGCAACCTACCCAAAATAAAACTTCGGGTTGTTTGCCTTGAGCTAACATTTCGGCCATGGTTGGCACTACTAAATTTTCTGACATTGAATTAGTGTTTTAATTACTATATTAGTGTTGACCGTCATCAAATACTTCTATGGTTACATCTTTAGGAATTAAATCGGTGAATTTACCTCTATAACGAGTTGCTTTTACCAAATGATTGTCAATCCAATGGTAGTTTCCACCTCTTGGTTTTCCAAATAAAATTCCGTGGTATTTAAATCCATGTTGTTTTAACCAACGCTCGGTATAATCTCTATGTTCTTCAGTTCGTGAAGTGAAAAAGAAAATAACATGACCTTCGTCATACCATCTATTCAAAGTGATTAATGCATCTGGATAAACTTCTGCGGTTAGCATTCTTTCTGGTTCTTCGTTTGGAATGTCATCGCAGACGGTTCCATCGATATCAATTAAATAATTCTTTACTCCTTCTGGTAAAACTGGACTTAATTGTTGTCCGTTTTCAGTAACTGTTTGTAAGGTTTTGTCTTGGTTTTCCATTTTCATTTTAAATTTAGTAGTTCACATTCATTGTAACAAATTCCCAAAGCCTCACAAATGGGAAATTATTGAGATTTATATTTATTTAAATTATTCTTCTTTCCAATTTAAACGATCCATTTGGTTGTACTGCCATGGAGCGCCATTATTTTCGATATTTGACATCATTGCATTTAAAGATTGAGGGGCAGCACTTTGCTCCATAACTAAGTAGCGACGCATGTCAATTATAATTGATAAGGGACTAATGTTTACAGGGCATTCTTCAACACATGCGTTACAAGAAGTACATGCCCAAAGTTCCTCTGTAGTAATGTAATCATTTAATAAAGAGATATTATCAGGAATAAACACCCCTTTATTTTTATCAATATTTCTACCCACTTCTTCCAATCGGTCGCGGGTATCCATCATAATTTTTCTTGGCGATAATTTTTTACCGGTTTGATTTGCCGGACAAGCTGAGGTACATCTACCACATTCGGTACAAGTGTAGGCATTTAGCAATTGAACCCAATTTAAATCGGTTACATCAGAGGCTCCAAATTTACTTGGAACCGCATCTGCATCTACTGGAGCTGCTGCAAAAGGATCGGCATTTGGATCCATCATTAATTTTACCTCATTGGTAACGCTTTCTAAATTATCTAATTTACCTTTTGCGTTTAAATCTGCGAAATAGGTATTGGGGAACGCCAATAAAATATGTAAGTGTTTTGAATAGTAGAGGTAGTTTAAGAAAATTAAAATCCCAATAATATGCAACCACCAAAATGATTTTTCTAGCATAATTACGCCACTTTCACTAATTCCGGAAAATATAGGTGCAATAAATTGGCTAATTGGATAAGATCCAACTGAGGTGTAATGAGCAACACCTGCTTGCTGCAAATAAAAATCGGCAGCGTTCATTAATAAAAACAAAGACATCAATACTACTTCAAAATATAAAATAATATTTGCGTCATTTTTCGGACTTCCAGCTAAATCAGAACTTATGAAACGTTTTAATTGGATGATGTTTCTTCGTGTCCA
>JBILNU010000165.1:0-2598 GCA_044374815.1 Flavobacterium sp. | reverse complement strand
CTCGCTTGGATCATTCGGTTCAAAGATAATCGCTGTTTTCTCACCTCTTTTAGCTAAATGTCGGTCAATACAATTTTTTGTGATATTTACTTTAGCATCAACAAACCATTTGAATTTAGATTCTTGCATATCAAATTCAAACACTTTTTCCCATTTTTGATACCAAATGAAATTCTCATCAGCAATACGATCCCAAAATTTTCTAGGCTCGCGAACTGATTTTTTATACATTTTAAAGTAATGTTCTAAATTTTGTATTTTATAGTAACTCATTTTTGTGTGTACTGATGATATGTAAATATAGGCATTCAATTATCTTAAAAGACTAAGCATTTCTGAGTCTTTTGATTATATAATTATTTATGAAATCATTCAACAATTGCTTTTTTATGGTTGTTTAACTATCTTTTTCCCAATTGCCAACTACTGAAGTTGCAATAGAATTTCCTAAAACATTAGTTGCACTTCGAAACATATCACAAAAATGATCTATTGGTAATATTAGCGCAATTCCTTCAACCGGAATTTTAAACATGCCACAAGTAGCTGCAACTACAACCAAACTTGCTCTAGGAACACCTGCTATACCTTTACTAGTTAACATTAATACCATTAACATGGTCATTTGGGTACCGAAATCCAGTTGCACCCCATATACTTGTGCAATAAAAATACTTGCAAAAGTCATATACATCATACTTCCATCAAGATTGAAAGAGTATCCTAAAGGCAACATAAAAGAAACTATTTTATCTTTTATTCCAAATCGTTCCAATTCTTCTGTTAATTTTGGAAAAACTGCTTCACTACTAGTTGTTCCAAAAGCAATCATTATTGGACCAATGATTCTTTTCAATAAAGTAATCAAATGTTTTTTTAAAAAAACGAATCCAATTACAATTAAAATAAGCCATAGTGAAGCAATTCCAACCAAAAAGGAACTAAAAAATTTTGTGTAGGTAACTAATAAATCATTTACATCTTTTATTGCAAAGACTCCTGCAATAGCACCAAATACTCCTATTGGTGCAAATTTCATAACATAATTTACCATTTTCAAAATGATATGAGATGTTTTGTCTAAAGCATTAACAATAGGTTTTGAATTTTCACCAATTGAAGCCGCTGCTAGTCCAAAGAAAATTGAAAATATTACAATTTGTAAAATTTCATTATTGGCCATGGCTTCAAAAATACTTTTTGGAATTATATGTTCTATAAAATTTTGAGCAGAAAATCCCTCCACCTTTTCAGTTAGTTCATTTGCAGCATTTTTATCAATTGTTCCTAATTGCAATCCAACACCGGGCTTAAGAGTATTAACCCAAAACATACCAATTAATAACGAAATAAAAGATGCAGTGAAAAACCACGCCAATGCTTTCCCTCCTATTCTTCCAACTGATTTAACATCTCCAAGTTTGGCAATTCCAACAACCAAAGTTGTAAATACCAATGGAGCAATTATCATTTGAACTAGACGAATGAATACAGTAGCAAGCATTTTTATTTTATCGCTAAAATTTTTTGCTTCATCAGGAATGTAATTATTATGAATTATTACACCTAGTAGAGCTCCTACGAACATAGCAATTACAATTTGAAAAGTTATGTTGCTAAAAATTGATTTATTTAAATTGGTTTTAGTCTCCATTATTTTTTTGGTACAATTTGTTAAGTAAATAAAAATCTGCAAGAACTAAGGCAGTCATTGCTTCTACAATAGGAACTGCTCTTGGAACCACACAGGGATCGTGTCTTCCTTTTCCTTGCTGTTCTATTATAAAGTTTTCACTCGAAAGGACTTCTTGTTTTTGAATCAAGGTTGCAACTGGTTTAAATGCTACTCTAAAGTAAATATCCATCCCGTTTGAAATTCCACCTTGAATACCACCAGAAAGATTCGTTTTAGTTGTTCCATCTGCATTATATAAATCGTTATGCTCACTGCCTTTCATTTGGGAACCACAAAATCCACTTCCATATTCAAATCCCTTAACTGCATTTATTGATAGTATTGCTTTACCTAATTCGGCGTGCAATTTATCAAATACGGGTTCTCCTAAACCGATAGGAACATTTTGAATCACACAAGTAATTGTACCTCCTACGGTATCGCCTTGCTTTTTAGTTTCTAAAATATAATTTTCCATTTTTTTTGCAGTTTCAGCATCAGGACATCTTACCGCATTGCTTTCAATTTTTGAAAAATCCAATTCTTGATAGGGTTTATTTATATAAATAGTTCCCACAGAGGAAACAAATGCATTGATTTTAATGTCTTTTACAATTTGTTTTGCAATAGCACCTGCCACAACTCTACAAGCAGTTTCTCTTGCTGAACTTCTTCCACCCCCACGATAATCTCTTAAGCCATATTTTTTTTCATAAACATAATCAGCATGACTTGGTCGATAATTAGCAATATTCTGAGAATAATCTTGCGATTTTTGATTGGTGTTGCTGATTATAAAACCAATTGGAGTTCCTGTTGTTTTTCCTTCAAAGATTCCGGATAGAAATTGAATTTCATCTTCTTCCTTTCTTTGAGTAACTAGTGAGGATTGACCTGGTTTTCTTCTTTGCATTTCTGTTTGA
>JBILNU010000164.1:0-2647 GCA_044374815.1 Flavobacterium sp. | reverse complement strand
CGCAGGTTTGGATGAGTCATAGCGACACCATCAAACACTTGCCAACTAACGGAGTGAAATTGGCCAGCACCCATGATGTGGAAAATGCTGCTTATAGAATTGAAGGCGAGACTACCTATGCAATTCAATTTCATCCTGAGGTTTATCACTCAACGGATGGAAAACAAATTTTGGAAAACTTCTTAGTGAAGATTGCTGAAGTGCCTCAAAATTTTACTTCCAATGCTTTTGTGGAAGATTGTGTTAAAGATTTAAAAGAAAAAATACAAAACGATAAAGTAGTTTTAGGTCTTTCAGGAGGCGTAGATTCGACTGTGGCTGCTGTATTATTGAATAAAGCCATTGGTAAAAATTTATATTGCATATTCGTAAATAACGGATTACTTCGAAAAAATGAATTTGAAAATGTATTGCACCAATACAAAGACATGGGCTTAAATGTGAAAGGTGTTGATGCTTCCGATCGCTTTTTAAGTGAATTAGCTGGCGTTGATGATCCAGAAACAAAAAGAAAAATTATTGGTCGCGTTTTTATTGAAGTTTTTGATGATGAATCAAAAATTATCGAAGACGTTACTTGGTTAGCTCAAGGAACTATTTACCCTGATGTAATCGAATCGGTTTCGGTGAAAGGACCTTCTGCAACAATAAAATCACACCATAATGTAGGTGGATTACCTGATTTTATGAAATTGAAAGTGGTAGAACCACTTCGTATGTTATTTAAAGATGAGGTTCGAAGAGTTGGTGCTACCTTAGGAATTGATCCCGAATTATTAGGGCGTCACCCTTTTCCAGGACCTGGATTATCCATTCGAATTTTAGGTGATATAACTCCAGAAAAAGTGCGTATCTTGCAAGAAGTAGATGCGATTTTTATTGAAGGATTGAAATCACACGGTTTGTATGATAAAGTTTGGCAAGCCGGAGCAATTTTATTGCCTGTTAATAGCGTTGGTGTAATGGGTGATGAACGAACATATGAAAAAGTGGTTGCGCTACGTGCAGTTGAATCTACCGATGGTATGACTGCCGACTGGGTACATTTACCTTATGACTTCTTAATGAAAATTTCAAACGAAATAATTAATAAAGTTAAAGGTGTAAACAGAGTGGTGTATGATATTAGTTCAAAACCACCTGCAACTATAGAATGGGAATAGGTTAGTGTTCAGGATGTTTACAACAGAGTGCCTAATGTTTAAAAATTGAAATATGTTTAAAAGAGTTATTTGCTTTTTGGTGTTGTTGATTTCCTTTTCAAATTTCGGACAAGGATTTACTAAACATAAAGTTAGTAAAGGAGAAACAATTCCGTCAATAGCACAAAAATACAAGGTAACTCCCTACGATATTTATAAACTCAATCCCGACTCTCAAAACGGAATTAAAGAGAATGCTATTTTGTTAATTCCGAGTAGTGTACCTAAATTAAATTCCAGTTCTTCAACCCCAAAGTCGCAAGTTTCTGCTAAAGAAATTAGCTATGTGGTTGTAACCGGTGATACCAAATATAATGTAGCAAAAAGATTTGGTGTTTCTGTGGAAGAATTAGAAGCTCAAAATCCAGAAATAAAAGAAAGTCTTCCGTTAGGATTTACATTAAAAATTAAATCCAATACCGCTCCGGCTTCTGCACCAAAATCGGTAATTAACCCCGAGAATTCGCAAGTTAAAGAAAGTGATTTATTGGAATATACAGTCAAAGCAGGGGAGACTTTATATAGTTTGACACGTCTCTTTAATGTATCGGAAGCGTCTTTAATTGGGTGGAACCTTGATTTAAAAAACGGATTAAAAGAAGGAATGGTGTTGAAAGTGCCAGCAAATCTTTCGTTTAACAAAGAAAATAAAAATTCCTTAAAAGATTTATCCAAAACCATTTCTAATCAACAAAAAAAGAAATTGGCTTTATTCCTGCCTTTCAATGCATCCAAAATTCAAAGCGATACATTGACTTCAGTTTCAGAGCGTTTGAAAAAAGATAAATTCTTAAACATGACTCTCGATTTTTATTCGGGTGCTTTAATGGCAATTGATTCAGCCAAAGTTTTAGGAATGAATGTCGATATTGCCATCTATGATTCTGAAGAAACCAAAAATTCAACGTCTGCGTTATCTATTATTTCGGGAGGTAGTTTTGTAAATCCCGATGCCGTTATTGGTCCGTTTTATCAAGTTAATGTTGAAAAAGTAGCAAGTGCATTAGAGGGTAAAAATATTCCAGTGATTTCGCCATTGTCTAAAGAGGAAGGGAAATCATACTCCAATTTATTTCAGTCAATGCCACAAAATGATGCTATGAAAAACGCAATGTTTGATTATATGCATTCTAAAAACGGAAATATTATTGCGGTATTAGATCCAAAAAAGAACTCAATTAAGCAATATCTTCAGGAATTTCAAAAAGGAGTAAAGTTTGTTGGTGTAAATGAAAAAGGGGGTATTGTGGGTGATAGCATCAAAAAGCATTTTGTAAAAAACCAAATGAATTATGTGATTCTGGTTTCTGAAAAAACAGGAGTTATTTTTACTGTAACCAATACCATGCAAAGTGCATTAAAAGACTATCCGCTTCAGCTGGTTATTTTGGAGCCCAATGAAACCCTTGATTTTGAAGAAATTGCACTTTCGCGATTGACCAAAT
>JBILNU010000163.1:0-2661 GCA_044374815.1 Flavobacterium sp. | reverse complement strand
AAATGACTGCAAATGTAGCCGCGTCGGCTGGAAAAAACTTGATTTTTGACATGAATGCTCCTGGCGGATATTATATAGGACAGCATGTAACAAACGCTGTTTCGCTGGCAAAGATACAAATCGGAAACTGGGATAATGTAATTTTACAAGACCAGAGTTTGGCACTTGCCTATCCTGGATATTTTATGAACGGTATCAACTCGAGTATTCAAATGGACAGTATAATAAAAGCGAATAATTTCTGTGCTCAGACTATGTTTTACGGAACTTGGGGAAGAAAAAATGGTGATACTTACATCTGCTCACAACCGTATTGTCAGGAGAATACAGTAATCACTAGGGATTTTTATCAAATGAACAGCGACATTCAGGCGCATTATAAAGTATTCGCTGATTCACTTAAGGCATCCATGTCTCCTGTTGGTACCGTATGGGCAAATATCCGACAACAGTACCCTTCGATTGAGCTGTTTGATTCTGACGGAAGCCATCCTTCTGTTGCGGGTACGTATGCCGCAGCTTGTAGCTTTTATGCTGCCATTTTTCGAAGTGACCCTACACAGATTACGTTCAATGGAGGACTTTCTGATACCGACGCAGGATTAATCAGACAAGTCGCAAAAGAAGTGGTTTTTGATCATCTTTTGAATTGGAATATTGGGCTTTATGACTATTTGCTTGATAGCAGTTGCTTGGCTCTGGGGAACGATGATTATGCCAAAGACTACTGGAACATTTCCCCAAATCCGGTGAAAGATGTTTTAACAATCCGTTTTTCTGTAGGACAAGGCAACGATGTAATAGCCATTTACAACATCCTTGGCGAGTTGGTTATGAAAATGGATAGTTCGTCAACAACAACTATTATTAATTTGGATGAATTGCCAAGTGGCGTATACATTCTGAAATCGATGAATACTAAAGAGACTTATAAGTTATTGAAACTGTAATTGCAAAATAAAGAGTTAAACCCTAGCCCCGATAGTAGAGGAAATCCTTTTTATTGCTTTAACAAAAGTCTTCGATTGTGCTCAGAATGACAAAGCAATAAAAAGATTGGAACGAATAGCGGGAAATAGCTTCAAAAAAAACTTACTATCTTTGTCGCATTAATTATCTGTCTGGTCTTTTAACTTTTGACTTTCAACCCAAACATGAGAATCGACATCATTACCGTTTTACCCGAATTACTCCGCAGTCCGTTTGAGGCCTCGATCATGAAACGAGCGATTGACAAAGGATTAGTAGAAGTGCATTTCCATAATTTAAGAGATTATTCAACTAACAAACAAAAGTCGGTTGACGATTACCCTTTTGGTGGTGGTGCCGGAATGGTAATGACCATTCAGCCAATAGACGACTGCATCACCCATTTAAAGAGCCAAAGAAATTACGATGAAATTATCTACTTGTCTCCAGATGGTGAAACATTAAATCAAAAAATGGCTAATTCTGCATCGCTTTATGAGAACATAATTATTCTTTGCGGTCATTATAAAGGGGTTGACCAACGAGTAAGAGACCATTTCATAACCAAAGAAATTTCAATTGGCGATTATGTATTGAGTGGAGGTGAAATTGGTGCCATTGTATTTTGCGATGCCATTATTCGATTAATTCCTGGAGTATTGAGTGATGAAACTTCTGCACTTACCGATAGTTTTCAAGACGGCTTACTTTCTGGACCAATCTATACAAGACCTGCTGACTACAAAGGTTGGAAAGTCCCAGAAATCTTAACTAGCGGACATTTTGCCAAAATAGATCAATGGCGCGAAGATATGGCCTACGAACACACCAAAAATCGCAGACCTGACCTGTTAAAAGATTAAAATTTAAGTAATAAAAAAATATTTTAAAATTTTTAATTCATAATTTAAAATAATTCTTACATTTGCACCCACATTTGACTAACCTCTGGCGAAAACCGTGAATGTTGCTCAGATTTTAAACCATAATTAGCATTAAAAATGGCAAATTTAGTAGATTTCGTAAATAACGAATTATCAACAAAAAAAGATTTCCCTGCGTTTGGAGCTGGTGATACAATCACAGTTTACTACGAAATTAAAGAGGGTGAAAAAACAAGAACTCAGTTTTTTAAAGGAGTTGTTATTCAAAGAAAAGGAGCAGGTGTAACTGAAACTTTTACAATCCGTAAAATGTCTGGATCAGTTGGTGTAGAGCGTATCTTCCCAGTTAACATGCCAGCTTTACAAAAAATTGAATTGAATCAAAGAGGTAAAGTTCGTAGAGCTCGTATTTTCTACTTCAGAGAACTTACTGGTAAAAAAGCAAAAATTAAAGAAAGAAGAAGATAATTCTAACTTTCTATTCATAAAAAAAGTCTCAATTTATTTGGGACTTTTTTTATGCAAAAAACCCAACTCCAAATTATTAAATTATAAATAATAAAGCCTAAAAATAGCAAATTCGTAAATCAATCGTTTTCGCTTGAAATCATATTCTTTTTTATCTCATTTTCATATCTTTGCTATCAGTGAAAATTAAAAACTCAATAATAAACATTCAATACGAGATTTTCGTTTAGTATAAAACAAACAACAAATGTCACAATCTAAAATCATTTACACCATTACCGATGAAGCCCCTATGTTGGCTACATTTTCATTATTACCAATTATTAAATCATTCGCTGCT
>JBILNU010000081.1:0-8872 GCA_044374815.1 Flavobacterium sp. | reverse complement strand
AGGCTTACTTGAGTTGCATATTGATCGCCTACATTTTCTTGAATATCATAACACAAAACGTTCACATCAAAACCTTGTAATTTTTTTGCAAAAGATTTCCCCATATTTCCATAACCAATAATACCTACTGTTTTGTTTTCTAATTCAAACCCTCGGTTTCCTTCCCGAATCCATTTGCCTTCTCGCACCATTCTTTCGGCGCGATTGAGTTTGTTCATTAATGAAAGTAACATACCAAGAGCATGTTCCCCTACAGCATTTTTATTTCCTTCGGGAGCAGCAATCAAATGAATGCCTTTGGAGGTTGCATAGTCACAATCAATGCTTTCTAGTCCGGCTCCAACTCGAGCAATAAATTGTAATTGGGTTGCTTTGTCAATAAATGTGGAATCAATTTTAAACCGACTGCGAATTACAATTCCGTGGTAGTTTTGAATTTTGGCTTCTATTTCTTCTTTAGATGAAGTAAAATCTTCTTCATTATGAAATCCAGCAGCTTCCAATTGTTGCCACAATAACGGATGGTTGCTGTCTAAATGTAGTATTTTAATTGATGAAAGACTCATAGAAATTGGAAAGTATAAAAATACTTATTTTTAACAAATAAATTAATTTATTGTAAAACAAAAAAGTCCGCTAGAAGCGAACTTTTTATGAGGAAATTTATATTATTTTTTTATAATCTTCTTAGAAGAATTGGTTCCTTTTTCATTAATAAAGTTTACTAAATAAACTCCTGAAGCTAAACTAGAAACATCAATGGTATGAATTCCGTATTCTAATTTATTTGAAAGTACTTGTTTTCCATTCAAATCAAAAATCTGCATAGATGTTACTTTTAAAACATCTAATTCCAATTGTGAATCAACAAGAGAAGACTTAATAATTACCCCCGAAGTTTCTAATTGATTAATTTCATCTGAGGATAAATTTGGGTCAAATCTATAAGTAATATCAATTGTGTTTCCACCAGGATTTCCTGCCTGGTAAAATCTAAATGAATAATCTTTTGGATACGTCCCCGAACCAATGGCTGTATTTAAGAAATGTCCTTCATTTCCACTAGATTGACCTGGGGCTAAAGTTACGTAGGGAAGATTAACTGGATAAGTTGCGCCGACCTCTACACTTGAAAGACAGTCAGGTCCAAAACATAATTCAAAACCAGTTCCATCGTTATTTACTAATGCAGTGCAAGCTATCTTAATATTTGTAGATGCAGTTGTTGAATTATTTTTAACATAAAAATCTAATTCAGCTGCAGGATAGGCTATTGTATTAAATGCTACTACTTGACCGTCGGTTAGCGGTGTTAAATTATGTCTTGATAGTGAAATTTGTGAAAAACCAATTGCACTAATTAAAAGTAGAAATAATTGTACTAATTTTTTCATGTTTAATATTATTTTTCTGGAAGTTGAAAAGTCAACTTCCAGAATTTAAAGAATTATTTTAAAATTATTTTTTGCGTTTCTTCAGTTCCTTCACTCATAATTTTAGCCATATAGATCCCTTTTTGCAAAGAAGATAAATTTAATTGGCTTTCGCTAGTAACTTGATTCATTGTGTAAACTGTTTTTCCGGAAATATCCATAACAACAACATCTACTGGAGATTCAGTTTTTATTTTCACTATTCCGTTTGAAGGATTTGGATATACTTTAAACTTAGAAGCTGAGTCAAATGAGTTAGCAGACAATGCTAGTGTAGCAACTTTTGATTGCATTATCGCTTTTGTAGCTGGATTTTGAATAAATACAATAACTTCTAAGTCTGACATTTGTTCAATAAACAATCCTGTTAAAGTAGTTTGGAAATTATTTACTGTTTGAACATCATGAGTAAAACTTACTGAATCTCCACTAGCACTTGACATCATTTTCATAAAAACATTATGAAATTGTGTTTCTCCATTTGTAGCTACATTTCCCGTAGTTAGTTTTTCTACTACTGCAACATATAAATTATAATTTCCTGTAAGATAAGGCATTGTTGTTACTTGAACAGACATCACGTTTCCAACTAATGATTTAGTTGCATCAATTGTAAAATAAGCAGGAGTTGCTAAAGCATTATTTAAATCGGAATCTAAAGCTGCAGCATTGAAATTGGTTCCATCTTTTGCATCAACATATAAAGTTGGTGCTCCTGTTACTCCATAATAAGAAACTCTTGTTCCTACTTCTGCAGTATAATATGGATCCCCTGTTCCTGGCCAGTTTACTTGATAGCTAATCAAAGAAAATTCATTTGGATTATTTGATAAAAATGGGCTGAAATAGGTGCCATTGAAACTAGCACATGGAGGACAAGTTGAACTTGAGAATTTTTCATACAAAGGAGTTCTAGATGCAGAAGAACTAGCAACCGAAACTGATTTTGTGATGATGTCATTAGTAGTATCACCATCTGTACTGCCACCATTAATATTTGAAACCCAAACTTTTAAAGAATATAAACCGGGAAGGCTTGTATTCCATTGCGTATTATGAGTAAAATCATAGGTTTGGTTAATTGCTAAATTTAATCCCGATAGTGATTGAGTGTAAATAGTACCTGAATCCACTTGCCATTTTATGTCAATTGAATTTAAAGTAGTTGAGCCATTATTTTTTATTGTTCCTTGAATAGCAGTAGAACTTACACCATTAGGGATAATTGAATTCACATTTAAAATGCTCATATCAGCATCATTCAGTGGAATTTGATCTACAACAATTTCATCAATAAAGATGTTATTTCCATATGCAGAAGTTCCTAAAATGTTAATATATCCGGTACCTGTTAAAGTTCCTGGAATAATAAAAGTATAAGAATACCATCCGTCTGCAGAAACAACCGGAGCTAAGCTTTTCGATCTATTTACAGTTCCTAATAAAGTTCCTCCAGCTGCATTTGTAGTGTTGTAGTACACTTTAATATTATCTGCATCAGTAGGGTATCCAGAATCTCTGAACATTTTTAGGTTAACTCTATAGCTTGCCCCTGCAAAAATAATTGCTGGTGAAGTTAATCTACCTGAGCTTCCATTAGGAATGCTATACGAATTAAATCGGGCCATCCCTGCTCCAGCAAATGGAGTACAAGTAGGAGTTGTACCAGCAGTTCTTCTAGACCAAGCACTGATAGTAGTTCCAGCATCACTAGTAACTGTAGTAGAGGTCCATCCTAAAGCTACATCAAAATTTTGTGAAGCAACTACTTGCGCGTTACTTTGAAAAGCAATAAAAAATAATAATAATAAAGTAATTTTTTTCATATTAATGTTTTGTTAGTTAATCCTATATGTATTTTGATTCGTAATGCAATTATAGGAAAATTAATTAAATAAAATTATATATTATTGAAAATTTGATAAGAAAAAAGCACAAATACCTTAGTAAATAAATATATTTGCTAAAAAATGGGGGATTAGCTCATTTGGTTAGAGCGCTTGCCTGGCAGGCAAGAGGTAACCGGTTCGACTCCGGTATTCTCCACATAAAAGCCTTAAACTACTATATTGCTGAGTTTAAGGCTTTAATTTTGAGAAAAAATAAATAGTTACTTTTCGTTTTTCAGCTCTTCAGCTACTTTTTCTAGTTCCAAATACCAGTCTGCTCCAAATTTTCTAATTAAAGCTTCTTTTACAAATTTATAAATTGGAATTTGTAGTTCTTTTCCTAAAGAACAAGCCTCATCACAAATATCCCAGCGGTCGTAATTGACTGCTGCAAATTCAGTAAAGTCTTTAACCCGAATTGGATACAAATGACATGAAACGGGTTTTTTCCATGAAATTACTCCTTGATTATATGCTTGCTCAATACCGCAAAGTGCTGTTTTCCCATCAAAAATTACATAGGCGCAATCTTTATTATCAATAAGAGGTGTTTCTAAGTCTTGTTCGGTTCCAGTTACCCATGTGCCTAATTTTTCTATGGCTTCAATGCCTTCTTTTCGTAGAAAAGGTTTTACACTTGGATATATTTCTTCCAAAATTTTAGTCTCTTCCAAGCTCAAAGGGGCGCCTGCATCTCCATCTACGCAACATGCTCCATGACATGCAGATAAATTACAAACAAAATCTTTTTCTAAAATATCTTCCGAAACGATGGTTTTTCCTAATTGAAACATGAGGGATAAATTAATATTCGGCAAAGGTACAAAGGATTATTATATATTTTTATTAGTATTACTTAATCTAAAATTAATACTGCCAATTGTTGGTTACTAATTGTAAAGCAGTAATTTTGCAACTTAAATTGATTATTATGCTAGGATTTAATTTTAAAGAAATTGCAACTATTGGGATGGTACTTTTTGCAGTAATAGATATTGTTGGAACTATTCCAATTGTGGTAGATTTAAGACAAAAATACGGTCATATTGAATCTGAAAAAGCGTCACTTGCTGCAGGTATAATTATGATCACCTTTTTATTTGTTGGAGAAGAACTGCTAAATTTAATAGGTATTGATGTCCACTCTTTTGCAGTTGCAGGATCCTTTGTGCTATTTTTTCTTGCTATCGAAATGATTTTAGGAATCCGACTTTATAAAGAAGAAGAAGCCAGCTCTGCTTCTATTGTGCCTCTAGCATTTCCTCTTATTGCTGGCGCAGGCACAATGACCACTTTATTGTCTTTAAAATCTCAATTTCAAACCATAAATATTGTAATTGCAATAATTTTTAATATTATTTTGGTTTTTATTGTATTGAAATCCTCTGCTAAAATTGAAAAAATGCTAGGTAAAAATGGATTGGGAGTAATTAGAAAAACTTTTGGGGTTGTTCTTTTGGCAATTGCTGTTAAATTATTTGCCGCGAATGTTAAAGGATTATTTCATTAATCTCTTTTTTCATATTTTTGCACTTTAAATTCTAGTTATGAAAATTTTTACTTCCTTACTTATTTTGATGGCCATTGGATTAATCATTTTTAATCTTACGATGATAGATTATAATAAACCTTTTGAAGGAAATAGCAGTATTGCGCTAATTGGAGTTGTTGCTTCTTTTTGTGCTATTTTTATTCTACTAATTTTTAAGTTATCTAAAAAAATAGACGACAAGCTAAATAATCAATAGTTAAAAAGTTGAAAATTTAATTACTCTAAATCTTCTATTTGAGCAACTTCAATTCCGGCTTTAGTCAAAAAATCTAATCCAGAAGTGTCTTTATAACCATCTTTATAAACCACTCTTTTTATACCAGATTGGTGAATTAATTTACTACATTCTTTGCAGGGGGAAAGTGTAATGTATAAAGTAGCATTTTCACAAGTTTGAGTAGATCGAGCCACTTTTAATATGGCATTTGCTTCTGCGTGAAGTACATACCATTGGGTTAACCCTTCTTCATCTTCACAACAGTTTTCAAACCCAGAAGGGGTTCCGTTATAACCATCAGAAATTATCATCTTATCACGAACGATTATTGCTCCAACTTGTTTGCGTTTACAATAAGACAACTTGCTCCATTCGGCAGCAATTCTTAGGTAAGCCTTATCGTATTTATTTTGCTTTTTTTCTTTCATGATTTAGCTGCTAGCGCTAAGTTTATTAATTGGAATTACAAATATACTAACCCAATGGTATTTAAAACAATTTATTTCTTCCAAATTGGATTTTCTATTATTAAGGGCACCACAACTCCCAGAACAAAACTAGACATAATCAAGTTAAAATCTCTTTTATTAAATTTCAAGAGTGTTTGTGCTATAAACGCCAAAATTAATACAGCAATTACAACTACTATTTGAGCGACTTCTATCCCAAGTGCAAATTCTAAAAGCGGAAGTAACTTGTCTGTTGATTTGCCTGGCAATAAAGTGTTAAAATAATTAGAAAATCCGAGCCCATGAATAATTCCAAAAAAAACAGTAACTGCGCCGATAAATGTAATTGTTCCGTTTTTTGAAGACTTACCTGCAAAAATAATGTTAGATAATGCGGCAATAAAAATGGTAATTGGAATTAGTAATTCTACCCAATCACTTTTTACCATTATAATATTAAAAACCGAAAGTAACAACGAAATAGTATGTCCCAAAGTAAAACAAGAGACCAAAATAATTATCCTCTTCCAATCTTTAGCTACATAGGGAACGGTTAATGCTATTAAAAATAACAAATGATCGTAAGCATGAATATTTAATACATGTTCGAGTCCAACTTTGACAAAAATTAAAAATTCATCCATATAAAATGTCTTTTAAATTTAATAAAGGTAAACATACAAAATATTTCTTATTTAAATTCAAGCATAAATTCTTCTGCTTTTTCTACCATATTGTAGCTTCCGCAAAAAAACGGCACTCTTTGGTGTAATTCAGTGGGTTGAATTTCTAAAATTCTTTGATAACCATCACTTGCTTTTCCTCCAGCTTGTTCGGCAATAAATGCCATAGGATTGCACTCATATAATAATCGGAGCTTTCCGTTTGGAGCTTTAGAACTGGTAGGATAAATATAAATACCTCCTTTAATTATGTTTCTGTGAATATCAGAAACTAAGCTTCCAATATATCTAGAAGTATAAGGCCGATCACCCTCTTCAAGCTGACAATATTTTATATAATTTTTTACTCCTTGTGGAAAATGAACATAATTTCCTTCGTTGATAGAATAAATAGAACCGTCTTTAGAAAACTGCATGTTGGGATGTGATAAATAAAAAGTCCCAATGGCTGGATTTAAAGTAAACCCATTTACCCCATGTCCTGTAGTATAAACAAGCATGGTTGAAGTGCCATAAATTACATATCCAGCAGCAACTTGATTTATTCCTTTTTGTAAAAAATCTTCAACGGTTACTGGTGTGCCCATAGGAGTAATTCTTCTATAAACCGAAAAGATGGTTCCCACCGAAACATTCACATCAATATTGGAAGACCCATCCAACGGATCCATTAAAACTACATATTTATTGTTATGGCTTTTGTCATTTCCTTCTACTGTAATAAAATCATCATTTTCTTCGGAAGCAATTCCACATACAATTTCACGATTGATCAACGTTTGAATAAAAACTTCATTGGCATACACATCTAGTTTTTGTTGGTCTTCACCCTGAATATTTTGTTCACCAGCAGCACCTACAATGTCAACCAAACCGGCTTTGTTTACTTTGTAATTAACTACTTTGGCAGCCAATCGAATGGAGTTAATAATACGAGATAATTCTCCTGAAGAATATTGAAATGCATTTTGATTTTCAATGATAAACTCTCCTAAAGTAGTGTTCTTGTTTTCCATTTTACGAAATCGTTGTAGTTAGACCGCAAATGTAATTTAATATTTAAAAAAAACATAAGAAATGTAAGGATTTATCGCTTCTATTTTACAAAATTAAATTTACCTTTGTTTTGATTTAAAAATCAAATAATTACTATCTCATGACTTATGATAATTAGAAAAGGAACTCCTACAGATATGCCTGCTGTTTTATCTTTAATTAAAGAGTTGGCAGTTTTTGAAAAAGAGCCCGACGCCGTTGTGGTAACCGTTGATGATTTAGTTCGAGATGGGTTCTCAGAAAACCCCTTATTTCATTGTTTTGTTGCTGAATTAGAGGAACAAATAATTGGCATAGCGCTCTATTATTATCGCTATTCTACCTGGAAAGGTAAAACCATCCACCTAGAAGATTTAATCGTTCAAGAAAAACACCGCGGAATTGGAGTTGGAATGGCTCTCTACAAAGAAATTATCAAACAAGGTAAAAAAGACGGAGTAAGAAGAATGGAATGGGCGGTTTTAGATTGGAATCAAAATGCCATCGATTTTTATGAAAAAACAGGTTCCAAAGTTTTATCAGATTGGCGTTTAGTTCAAATGGATGAACAAGCAATAGAAGCATTTTTAAAATCCAATTTGTAACAATTAATTTGTTTTTTAATAGCTTTGGTGAATATTTAGAATTTGAAATTTAACAATTGGTATTTATAAGCACATGAAAATTTTTAAGTTTGGTGGGGCTTCTGTAAAAGATGCAGAAGGAATAAAAAACGTATTCAATTTATTAAATACAGTAGGAGCCAATGAGGTGCTCTTAGTAATTTCGGCAATGGGAAAAACTACCAATGCTCTTGAAGTGGTTATTAAAAATTACTTCGAAAAATCAAGTGCTTTTCATGCTTCTTTACAAGAAGTTCGCAAATACCATAACCAAATTTTATTGGATTTATTTGAAGATGAAGAACACGAAGTTTTTTTTACCGTTAATAGCCACCTAGCCGATTTAGAATATTTTTTAAGAAGTAATAAATCGCCCAACTATAATTTTGTTTACGACCAAGTAATTAGTTATGGAGAAATTGTTTCTACAACCATTGTGAGTTATTATTTAAACGAAAAAGGGTTAAAAAACAATTGGATTGATGTTAGAAATTTCATTAAAACCGACACCAATTATCGTGATGCCAATGTAGATTGGGAACAAACAAAAAAATTAATTTCAAAAGGAATAAAATCTAAAACCATAAATATCACACAAGGATTTATAGGTTCGGATCCAAATAATTTTACTACCACTTTAGGCCGTGAAGGATCAGATTATACGGCTGCAATTTTTGCGTATTGCCTAAGTGCTGAAAGCGTTACCATTTGGAAAGATGTTCCTGGGGTTCTGAATGCCGATCCAAGGTATTTTGAAAATGCTGTTTTATTGAATCAAATTTCATATAAAGAAGCTATTGAATTAGCATTTTATGGGGCTTCTGTAATTCACCCAAAGACCTTACAACCTCTTCAGAAAAAAGAAATTCCGTTGTATGTAAAATCATTTATAAACCCTTTACTTCCTGGGACAAGTGTTTCTAAAGGCGAAGATTTAGAACCTAAAACTTCTTGTTTTATTGTTAAGAAAAATCAGTTATTACTTTCATTA
>JBILNU010000080.1:0-8912 GCA_044374815.1 Flavobacterium sp. | reverse complement strand
TGCTTAATGCAGTTTTGTCACCTGCTATGATGCCTTCAATTAATTCTTGTGCAGAAGGTTGTTTACGGCGTAAATGTTGAATAACCTCCAAAGATGAAGTATTCACGCTAGGAGGTTGATTTACTCCCTCTTTTTCTGTCAAAGCCGATTTTTTTGAAGTTGGTTTCAAATTATTGAATTTCTAAAGACAAATTTACATAAAAAATAGAGCCATTATCATTTATTTATTATTTTTACTACTCAATTTAGTACGATTCAAATGCAACCAGAAATACTTAAAAAACTAACCGACATAGTTGGTGCTGCTTATATTTTTACCGATCAAGAAACGCGAAATCATTACGGTCACGACGAAACCGAAAATTATGTTTTCCCTCCAAGTGTTGTGGTTAAACCAGCTAATGCAAAAGAAATTTCGGAAGTATTAAAAGTAGCAAACGATTATAAAATTCCAACTACACCTATTGGCGCGCGAACCGGTTTGAGTGGTGGCGCTTTGAGTATTTATCAAGGCATCGGACTTTCGATGGAACGATTGAATAAAATTATTGAAATAGACGAGCAAAATTTACAAGTACTAGTTGAACCTGCTGTAATTACTCAAGTTTTGCGTGAAGCTGTTGCAGAAAAAGGATTGTTTTATCCTGTTGATCCTAGTAGCCAAGGTAGTTGTTGGATAGGGGGGAATGTTGCCGAAAATTCTGGAGGTGCTCGTGCAGTAAAATACGGAGTTACCAAAGACTATGTACTTAATCTTGAGGTAGTCTTACCCAATGGTGAAATCATTTGGACTGGCGCGAATACTTTGAAAAATTCTACAGGTTATAATTTAACGCAATTGATGGTGGGTAGTGAAGGAACGCTAGGAGTAATTACTAAAATTGTATTGAAGTTACTTCCGCAAAACACTCATAACATTCTTATGCTTGTACCATTCTATCATGCAAGTCAGGCTTGTGAAGCCGTTTCGGCAATATTTAGAGCCGGAATTGTACCAAGTGCCTTAGAATTTATGGAGCGTGATGCAATTGATTGGACTTTAAAATTTGTTGACGGATTAAATGTTCAGGTTAAAGAGGATGTACAAGCACATTTACTGATTGAAGTAGACGGGAATTATCCAGATGTTTTAATGCTAGAAGCTGAAAAAATTATGGGTGTTGTAGATGAATTTGAAATTGATGAAGTTCTTTTTGCAGATACCGAAGATCAAAAAAATGCTTTATGGAAAATGCGTCGCTCAGTAGCAGAAGCTGTAAAAGCTAATTCTATATACAAAGAAGAAGATACCGTAGTGCCAAGATATGTTTTACCTGAATTATTGCAAGGGATTAAAAGTATTGGAAAAAAATACGGATTTCAATCGGTTTGCTATGGTCACGCTGGAGATGGAAATCTGCATGTTAATATTATTAGAGGTGCTTTAAGTGAAGAAGCATGGCAGATTGAAGTGCCGAAAGGAATTAGAGAGATTTTTGAATTAACCGTTTCTTTACGCGGTACACTTTCGGGTGAGCATGGAATTGGTTTCGTTCAAAAAAACTTTATGGATATTGCTTTTTCAAAAAACCATTTAGAATTAATGGAACGAATTAAGTATGTTTTTGATCCAAATAATATCTTAAATCCAGGAAAGATTTTTCCAGATAGTTTGTAACTGCAGTTTTAATTTCTAACTGTCATTCTGTATTTTTCCATACGCTCTTTTCTTTCATCAATGTATTTTTTATACTTGACTTTTTGATCTGCATTGAGAAAGGTATTTATTATTCTATCTGTTTTTTCATTAATTGCATTCATTTCATTAATTTTTTCTTCTTCTGAGGCTTCAGACTTTGAAACTGCAAAAATGCTTTTTGAACTTGCTTCAATTTCTTTTTTTATTACAATCATTTGAAGAGCGTCAAGATTAAGTTCTTTTGAAATTTTTTCAATGCTTTTCGCTAAGTTTTCCTCTCTTTCTTTATCTAAGTCTTCGGCACTTTTATTTCTTCCGAAATTGTTAGTGTTTTGAATACTTTGTTGGTTTTGCATTTGATTCATTCCTCCGCCCATCATACCGCCATTCATACCCCCAAATTGTGCCATGCTTGAATTAATTCCAAAAAATAAAAGAAAGATTACTAAAGTTACTTTAATTGTTTTCATAGTGATAAAGATTAATTAATAGGTTCACCATATAAATCATATTCTGTTGCATCAATTATCTTAATTGAAACAAAATCTCCAGTTTTTAAATAATATTTTGAAGCATCAATCAGTACTTCATTGTCTACATCCGGACTATCAAATTCGGTTCTTCCAATAAAATAAGTTCCTTCTTTACGGTCAATAACACATTTGAAAGTATTACCAACTTTTTCTTGATTTAAATCCCAAGAAATCTGCGATTGTAAATCCATTATTTCGGCAGCGCGTGCTTTCTTAACATCTTCTGGAACATTATCTACTAAGGCATAAGCACCTGTATTTTCTTCATGCGAATAAGTAAAACAACCCAATCTTTCAAATTTCATTTCTTGTACCCAGTCACGCAAAATTTCAAAATCTTCTTGGGTTTCGCCTGGGTAACCCACAATTAAAGTAGTTCTTATGGTAATACCTGGAACTGCTTTTCTAAATTCTTGAAGTAATTTAGTGGTTTTTTCTTTAGTAGTTCCACGTTTCATCGACTTTAGGATGTTGTCCGAAATATGTTGTAGCGGAATATCAATATAATTACATATCTTAGGTTCGTTACGCATCAATTCCAAAACATCCATAGGAAATCCGGTAGGGAAGGCGTAGTGTAAGCGAATCCATTCAATTCCCTCTACTTTAACTAAGTTTTCTAATAATTCGGCTAGATTTCGTTTTTTGTATAAATCCAAACCATAATAAGTCAAATCTTGTGCGATAAGAATCAGTTCTTTTACTCCGTTTTTCGCCAATCCTTCAGCTTCTTTTACCAATTTTTCAATAGGTTGCGAAACATGTTTGCCACGCATTAACGGAATCGCACAAAAACTACAAGGTCGATCACAACCCTCTGCAATTTTTAAATATGCGTAATTTTTCGGAGTTGTGGTTAAACGTTCTCCAAGCAATTCGTGTTTGTAATCAGCACCAAGCGCCTTAAGTAATAATGGCAATTCGGTTGTGCCAAAGTATTGATCTACATTGGGTATTTCTTTTTCTAAATCGGGTCGGTAACGTTCAGATAAACAACCAGTAACAAAAACCTTGTCTACAATGCCATTTGCTTTTTTATCAGCATATTCCAAGATGGTATTTACTGATTCTGCTTTGGCATTATCAATAAAACCACACGTATTAATTACTACAATATTTCCTTCTTGTTCATGCACAACCTCCTTACCACTTGCTTTTAATTGACCCATAAGTACCTCACTATCGTAAGTGTTTTTGGAACAGCCAAGCGTAATGACATTGATTTTATTTTTCTTTACCGATTTGGTTCTCATACCTTTGTTTTATTGGAATGCAAAATTACAGTATTTATTTTAAGAAGCGAAATTTTCGGTCATTTTTGGTTTCCCTTTTCCCGCTTTCGCCTTTAGTCTCGTTCCGATTCTTAACGAGAGCTATCGGCTCTATCGGGGCTAGGTATTATTAATTGTGAATAAAAAAAAACCATCCGATTAGCGAATGGTTTATATAGAAATATATTTTAAATTACAATTCAAATAAAAGTGTAATACTAATTGTATTGTTTATAGCATTAATTCTAGCGGCATCAGTTAAACCTTGAGAGAAAAATTGTTGGTTGTAATCGCGTTTAGCATAAGCATAAGCTACATCCAGTTTTGTATTGCCAAAGTTATACCCAAAACCAGCTGAATATCCTGTTAGATCTCCTATTGTAGTCTTGTTTTTAAATGGACTTTGTTCCCAACGGTAACCTCCACGAAGACTCACTTTTTTTATTTTATATTCTCCTCCAATTCTTACTTCACTTGAAGTGGTTAATTCATTAGACATAATTGCATTGGTAGAAGAAAAATCTTGTTTAGGTCTGTAAGTTGTATTTGCATAATTTTTAGATGCAATATCAAAACTAATTAAACCTCGTTTTCCAAAAATATATGCAAAACTGCTGGTTAATTTACTTGGAGTTTGTAAATTGTAAGGAACAAAAACCATTGTGGTATTTGGATCTGTAACTACTGTTGAATATTGATTAATATTTGGAGTAGCACTTAAGCCATATCCCGAAGTCACAACTCTTTGGTTTAATTCATCAGTTAGGCGGTACCAAGTTGGGGATTCGTATGAAATACCAACACGCAATTCTTTCATTGGTTTAAAAATAGTCCCAATCTGGAAAGAAAATCCGCTTCCATAAGTGTATAAATCATTATTAAATCGAACTGCATCTACAGTAGATCCTGTTGGGTACTTTGGGTTATTGTTCGATTCAAAAAAACTACTAGATTGACGGTAGTCTAAAAAATGGGAACTTAAGTTTAACCCAAACAACCATTTGTCGGTATATTGCCCAGCAAAGTTAAAAGTCACTTTGCCATTATATCCATTGGATTGAATTCTATTTTCTTGGTAGTAATTTCCTCCAGTAGCAATATTAGTGTAATAAGTTGTATTGTTGCCAGTATTCGCATTAGGATCAATAATATAGGAATTATACCCTAAATAAGCTTGCTGTTCGTTAAAATACAATTCATCATAATAAAAATTAGAACCATCAATATTTGCTAATGGTACTCCATTAGCATAGCTTAAGAAATAGTTGCCTATAGAATTATTTGGATTTGTTCCAGCCGAATAAATATTGTTATCCAAGTTTTTTGCATTTTCATAATTAATTGAAAATGCAAATTTTCTCCAATCGCTTTTTTTATCTTTATTAATGAATGAAAAAACGGCACCAGCTTGATTAATATCTAATGAGTTTTTATTGCTTGTAGTAGTGTTTCCAAAATAATTCGATTCATTACAGGTATTAAAGTTTGATAAAGTTACACCAACCTGATTGTTAGAAAATATTAACGATCCTGCAGGATTAACATTTAAAGAAGAAAAATCTCCACCAACAGCTCCAAATGCTCCTCCCATTGCTTTAAATCTTGCAGTACCATTTAGATCTGTTTGAGCAAATCGAATCGCATCATAAATGTCCTGAGCATAAATTGAATTAAGTGCTGTGCTAAATAATATAATTGCAATTAATTTTTTCATTTGTAGTTTAATTTATTTAAAATCAATAATTATCTTCTTCCTCCGCCGCCTCCTGATCTTCCACCACCAAAGCCACCGCCTCCAGAAGGGCTAGGAGAAGAGTAGGAAGGAGAAGGAGAATAGGATCTCGTGCCTGAGTTTGTTGATGAAGGTGAATAATTTCGGGTTGTATTGTTGTTGTTATTGTTTGATCTAGTTGTATTGTTATTGTTGTAATTAGTTCTTGGAGGATTATTATTTGATCTAGTATTGTTATTCGATCTTGTAGAAGGTGTATTGTAGTCTCTAGAACCAAATACTCTAGTATTTCTTACTTCATTTGATGTATTTCTTCTTCCTCCGTTTGATATATTTCTTCTTCCTCCAGAGGTATTCCCTGGATAATTACTACCTAAACGGTTAGTATTTCTTCTTCCGCCAGAATAAGCGTAATTATAACCTAAATTACCATTGTTCCAACCCAAGCCCCAATTAGGTCCATACCAGTTGTTCCATCCCCATCCCCAGTTAGGTCCATACCAATTGTTCCAGCCCCAATTATTCCAGCCCCAATTATTCCATCCCCAATTGTTCCATCCCCAATTAGGACCATACCAGTTATTCCATCCCCAATTATTTCCATACCATCCATTATTCCATCCCCAATTATTCCAGCCCCAATTATTAAAAGCCCAACCATTATTCCATCCCCAGTTATCATATACATTTATTGTAATGTTGTCTGAACTATTTGAACCCCAACCTGCATAATTTGAATTAGTAACTACTTCGGGCTGTTTTTGAACCGAATCTTGCGCAGAAGAATAGTTATCTACATTTGTAAAAACCTCATTTTCCTTACTTAAATTACTAAAATACTCTTTATAATAACCACTATTGTTGGATTCGATTTCTCTTGATTTTTGATCGTCGCTTGATCCATATACGCCGTCATTATCATAATAGGAGATGTTTTGGTAAGAACCACATGAAGTTGCTAACAAAGTTAATATCCCAAAAAGCAATAAAATAGAGATATTTGTGCGAGAAAAATAAAATGTTTTCATAAGTATGGCGTTTTTATTGTTGTTCATTACAAAAATAGTTAGTTTTGCGGAACTATTTAGTTAAAATAAGTTAAACAATTTTTGTGCCAAACTAATTCTCATGAGTAAGAACTTAACAAAGCGATCGGAAGACTATTCCAAATGGTATAATGAACTTGTGGTTAAAGCAGATTTAGCCGAAAACTCTGGTGTTAGAGGGTGTATGGTTATTAAACCCTACGGTTATGCTATTTGGGAAAAAATGCAAGCAGAACTCGATCGAATGTTTAAAGAAACCGGACATAGTAATGCCTATTTTCCATTGTTTGTTCCTAAAAGCATGTTTGAGGCTGAGGAAAAAAATGCCGAAGGATTCGCAAAAGAATGTGCTATTGTTACTCATTACCGATTAAAAAATGATGAAGATAAGCCAGGTAAGTTAATGGTGGATCCAAATGCTAAACTAGAGGAGGAGCTTATTGTTCGTCCAACAAGTGAGGCGATTATTTGGTCAACTTATAAAGGATGGGTTCAGTCATACAGGGATTTACCTTTATTGATAAATCAATGGGCAAACGTGGTTCGTTGGGAAATGCGTACCCGATTATTCCTACGTACTGCGGAATTTTTATGGCAAGAAGGACATACAGCTCATGCCACTAGATTGGAAGCAATTGAGGAATCAGAAAAAATGATGAATGTTTATGCTGATTTTGCTCAAAATTTCATGGCGATTCCTGTTGTTAAAGGGTTAAAAACAGAAACAGAACGCTTTGCAGGTGCCGAAGAAACCTATTGTATTGAAGCGTTAATGCAAGATGGAAAAGCGCTACAAGCAGGTACTTCGCATTTCTTAGGTCAAAACTTTGCAAAAGCATTTGATGTGAAATTTGCTTCCGCAGAAGGAAAACAAGAATACGTATGGGGAACTTCATGGGGAGTTTCAACACGTTTAATGGGAGCGTTAGTGATGACACATTCGGACGATAACGGATTGGTTTTACCTCCAAATTTAGCTCCAATTCAAGTAGTAATTGTTCCGATTTTTAAAACAGATGAAGAGTTTGAGCAAATTGCACAAGTGGTTACTTCTTTAATGGCTCAATTCAAAAAACTAAATATATCAGTTAAGTTTGATAATAGAACTACTCAGAAGCCTGGATTTAAATTTGCAGAATGGGAACTAAAAGGAGTGCCTGTTCGAATTGCAGTAGGTCCGAAAGATCTTGAAAACGGAACCTATGAAGTAGCTCGTAGAGATAACCTTTCTAAAGAAGTAGTATCAAAAGAAGTAGTTGTTTCCTATGTAAGTGACTTGCTAGAAACAATTCAAAATAGTTTGTTCCAAAATGCTTTAGATTATAGAGCCAATCATATTACAGAAGTAAATTCGTTTGAAGAATTTAAAGAAGTATTAGAAAACAAAGGCGGATTTATCTCTGCACATTGGGATGGAACTGCAGAAACCGAGGAGAAAATTAAGGATTTAACTAAGGCAACCATCCGTTGTATACCTTTAGATCGAATTGAAGAAGAAGGAAATTGTGTATTTTCTGGAGGCAAATCTACAGGTAGAGTGCTATTTGCAAAGGCTTACTAAAAAAAAATAAAAAAAAATTACAACTTGACTTGCGCGAATAAAAAATAGTTGTATTTTTGCATCCGCATTTAAGCAGTAGGCCCGTTCGTCTATCGGTTAGGACGCCAGGTTTTCATCCTGGTAAGAGGGGTTCGATTCCCCTACGGGCTACAAATAATTTATTTAAAAAAAATATATAATGGCAAATCATAAGTCAGCTTTAAAAAGAATTAGAAGTAACGAAAAGAAAAGAGTATTAAACAGATACCAACACAAAACTACTCGTAATGCTATCAAAGCAATTAGACTAGCTACTGATAAAGCAGATGCAGCTTCTAAACTTGCTGGTGTGATCTCTATGATTGACCGTTTGGCTAAGAAAAATATCATTCACGATAACAAAGCTTCTAATTTAAAATCTAAATTAACGAAGCACGTAGCGAAAATGTAATATTTTCGTTTTTTAAAATACTTTAAAAACTCTCAGTACTGAGAGTTTTTTTTGTTTTAATACCTTTCTATTATTACAAAAATACTTTACTCCAGCTAAATAAACTCCCAATTGGTTATTAAAATGTAAAGTATTGGGTGTATGGTTTTTTTTGTCAAAATAAAGTGTACCTTTGCACCTCCTAAAAAAACAAGATGGAATCTATCAGAAACATTGCAATTATTGCCCACGTTGACCACGGTAAAACTACTTTGGTTGATAAAATCATGTACCATTGTCAACTATTTCGTGAAAACGAAAATACTGGGGACCTAATATTAGACAACAACGATCTTGAGCGTGAAAGAGGTATTACTATTACTTCAAAAAATGTATCGGTTGTTTATAAAGGTACTAAAATCAACATTATTGACACTCCTGGTCACGCCGATTTTGGTGGAGAAGTAGAGCGTGTATTGAATATGGCCGATGGTGTTTGCCTTTTGGTGGATGCTTTTGAAGGGCCAATGCCTCAAACGCGTTTCGTATTGCAAAAAGCAATCGACTTAGGTTTGAAGCCTTGTGTGGTTATTAATAAAGTAGATAAAGAAAACTGTACTCCAGAAGAAGTGCATGAAAAAGTTTTTGATTTAATGTTTGAATTAGGTGCAGAAGAATGGCA
>JBILNU010000079.1:0-8916 GCA_044374815.1 Flavobacterium sp. | reverse complement strand
TTAACTCTTCAAATTGTTGACGTAATGTTTCTTTTTGCTTGGAAAAATCTATTGTGAAATTTGAAATTTCTTTGGTTTTATTGTTTATTAATTCATTTTGATTTAAAAACAAATCAGCAAAATGCAATCCCAGTTTAGTTGCTTTTTCAGCTTGCTTAGCTGTTGCAATAAGTACTGAATTTCTTAATAATAATATTGGAAAAGTAATATTATTGGCCTCAAAGTTGGTCTTTAATTCCAACCAGTAGGCTAGCTCACCACCACCGCCTATATAACACAAATTAGGCAAAACCACTTCTTGATATAAAGGTCTTAAGATTACATTCGGACTAAATATTTCTGGATGATTTTCTAATTCATTAAGAATTTCAGTTGGAGTGAAAACCCGTTCCGTGTTATTTATCTTGTAAGTGTTATTCTCAAAAATAATGCGTTCACGCAATTGATCTTCAATATAAAAAAGATTGATTTCTCTCGGATTAACTTGAATTTTATATTCCGATAATTGTGCATTAGTTTCAGTTACTTTTTGATATGAAACGCCACTTGTTATTTCATTTTTCACAAAAGGAATAAACATTTTCTTTAATTCTTTTGCATCGCCATCCACAATTACTAAACCTTCTGCTTTGAATAATTCATTTGCTAAATAGCGAGTGGCAGTAGCTAAATTAGAATGTTTTAAATAGGAGTTTTCAAATAAATCTAGTAAATCCTTTGCATTTTCGCTGGAGCCTATTTCATTTTTTAAAGCTTCAAATACTTCATTTAGTCCTTCATTTGTTAATCTTCCAACGGGACCCGAACTTTCTCTATTCCATTTTATTTTAGATTTTTTGAAATTAAAATAGTTTATTTCTTCAAAATCATGGTCTTCGGTGGCCATCCAATATACAGGAACAAAATCATTGTTTGGATAGGCTATTTTTAATTGTTTGCAAAGGTTTATTGTTGAAACAATTTTGTAAATAAAATACAACGGCCCTGTAAATAAATTCAGTTGATGTCCTGTAGTAATAGTAAAAGTGGTGTCTTTTTTAAGTAACTGAAGGTTGTCTTGAGTTTTCTGCGAAATATTGAAATTCAGGTATTGATTTTCAAGTTCGGCAACAAGTAATTTTCTGTTTTCAACTGGGAAATTCTGTTGTTTTTCTGCTATTTGATCCTTGAAATTTTCAATTTTTGGAAACCGATTGTAAAACTGTGCTAGCTCTGGTTTTTCATCCAAATAATCTAAGATTAATTTAGAGAAATATCCCGATTTTTGATAGCTAATACAATCTGTTGGCATCTATTTATTTTTTACAAAAATACTCAAAATTCAATTTCATTTCACAAATTCAATTTCATTCCTAATTTGTACTTACTAAATTAGTATTTTTACTTTTGAAATAAAAACTTCACAATTGAAAGACATTCTATTAATAACCCCACCTTTTACTCAGTTAAACACGCCCTATCCGGCTACTGCCTATATTAAAGGTTTTTTAAAAACAAAGGGTATTTCTTCATTTCAGATGGATTTGGGAATGGAAGTTATTCTTGAATTATTTTCAAAAGAAGGGTTAACCGATTTATTTCAAGTAGAATCAAAATCAAAATCGACTAACTCCCAGCGGATTTTTGCTTTAAATAAAGAATACATAAAAACAATTGATTCTGTAATTGCTTTTCTACAAGGTAAGAATCCCACTTTGGCTCGAACTATTTGCAGTGGTAATTTTCTGCCTGAAGCTTCTCGATTTAATCAATTGGATGACATGGAGTGGGCTTTTGGAACTATGGGAATGCAAGATAAAGCCAAGCATTTGGCTACTTTATATCTAGAAGATTTGTCAGATTATATTGTAGAGTGCGTTGATGAAAATTTTGGTTTCAGTAGGTATGCCGAACGGTTGGGTAGAAGCGCCAATTCCTTTGATGAATTGTATTTGCATTTGCAAAAAGAACCTACCTATATTGATCGAATCACTCTTAATATCATAAAGAAAAGATTAGAGGTTATTCGTCCGAAGCTTGTTTGTTTTTCGGTTCCTTTTCCTGGAAATTTATATAGCGCTTTTCGTTGTGCTCAATTCATAAAATCAAATTTTCCATGTTGTAAAATTGCAATGGGCGGTGGGTTTCCCAACACCGAATTGCGTGAATTGAAAGACGAAAGGGTATTTGAATTCTTTGATTTTATTTCATTAGATGATGGTGAGCTCCCTTTGGAATTAATTTACAATTCAGTAAGTCAAACGGAGTCTGTAGACGTTATTTTAAAGCGAACCTATATATTAGAAAACGGAAAAGTTACTTACAAAAATAATGCTTCACAACCCGATTATAAACAGAGTGAAGTAGGTACACCCGATTATTCCGATTTGTTTTTGGATAAATATATTTCGGTTATTGAAATTGCAAATCCAATGCATAGTTTATGGAGTGATGGTAGGTGGAATAAGTTGACCATGGCACACGGATGTTATTGGGGTAAATGTACTTTTTGTGATGTTTCTTTAGATTACATCAAATTATACGAGCCTATTGCCGCCAAAACTATTGTAGATAGGATGGAGGAGTTAATAGCTCAAACAGGTGAAAACGGATTCCATTTTGTGGATGAAGCAGCGCCACCGGCATTAATGCGTGAAGTTGCCCTGGAAATTATTCGTAGGAAATTAGTTGTTTCTTGGTGGACCAACATTCGTTTTGAGAAAAGTTTTACTTCCGATTTAACTTATTTGCTTAAAGAATCGGGTTGCATAGCTATTTCAGGTGGATTGGAAGTTGCATCCGATCGATTATTGGAATTAATTAAAAAAGGGGTTACAGTAGAACAAGTGGCGCAGGTGACTAGAAATTTCACCGAAAGCGGAATTATGGTTCATGCCTATTTAATGTATGGATACCCTACGCAAACTAAACAAGAGACTGTTGATAGTTTGGAGATGGTGCGTCAACTTTTTGAATTGGGAATTATTCAATCGGGATTTTGGCATCAATTTGCGATGACGGCACATTCTCCTGTGGGGTTGAATCCAGATGAATTTGGTGTGATTCCGGAGAAAAAGGAGATTTCTTTTGCAAATAATGACATTCAGTTTAAAGATAAAACCGGAATTGATCATGATCAATTCAGTTTTGGATTAAAAAAATCTTTATTCAATTACATGCACGGCATCTGTTTTGATTATCCGCTGCAAGATTGGTTTGATTTTAAAATTCCAAATTCAAAAATTCCTACAAACTTTATTAGTAATTGTTTGGATAAACAAATTGATTTGAATTTCAAACCTAATTCTAAAATCCTATGGTTAGGTGGTGTTCCTGAAGTTAAAGTTTATACAAAATCAAAAAAAGGAAGTTCTTGGCAAATGATGGAGCTTACCTTTCAGAGCAAAACGGATCTATTTCAAATAGCACTAGAATCAACGAAAGCCACGTGGTTATTAAGAACTCTTGAGAAGGCTTCAAAAATTGAAAAGTCATTAATGACACTTCAAGAGATTAAATCGAATTATGAAATGAATTTTGAGGACTTTGAGTTGTTTTGGTACTCAAAACCCATATTTCATTTAAGACAAAATGGGTTAATCTTATTTTAATCATCTATTTTTTATTTTATTTTTGGTAATTATTTATTTTTTATATCTTTATCAAGATTAATTATTAACAAGTGAAGTCTATTTTTGTTATATCGTTTATTGTTTTTTCGTATTCGGCATTATCTCAAAAAAAGAATTGTTTTGATTTAGCTCGTTATGGAACTTTGTCCGAAATAATTTCTGAATATTCAAAAAACAATAAAATTATAGACTCTGTAGATGCGAATTCATCAAGTATGTTAATTCTTGCTTGTTATAAAAATAACAATGAAGTAGCAAAATTTATAGTTGATAAAAAAGCAAATTTAGATTATATAAGCTCTAATGGTACCGCACTAATGGCTTGTGTAATAAAAGGAAATATCGAAATGGCTGAATTTTTATTGCTAAATAAAGCAAATCCAAATTTGACTGACATAAATGGAATAACTGCTTTGATGTATGCAGCACAGTTTCAAAATGAAAAAATGATAAAATTACTTTTAGATCACAAAGCCAATAAAAATATTAAAGATAAACAAGGCAAAACTGCTTTTGAATATGCAGTAATGACAAAAAACGAATTAATTATTAATCAATTTAAATAAAACCTATGAAAAAAATTACTATTTTATTTTTAACTCTTGTATGTTTTTCTGGATTTTCTCAGAGCAAGTCAACTGGAATTATCAATTTAACTTCTAACATGACTGCTAGTTTGACTTTAAACAATACAACATCAAAAGTTACATTAGTGTTAACCGGTCCTTCTGATAGATGGTTTGCTCTTGGACTAGGCGTTGTTTCTGGATTTAGTATGGCAAGTGGAGATGTGCTTGTTTATACTACATCATTATCAGATAGAAATTATGGTGGATATGCTTCCCCTTCAATAGATGCTAGTCAAGATTGGACAACTGTTTCTGATAATGCAATGTTGGGTATTAGAACATTAACATTGGAGCGTTCTTTAACGAATTCTGATAGTAATGATTTTCAGTTACCCTATGCTTCAACAAATTCAATCAGTTTGGCTTGGGCAAGATCAAATAGTGCTTCAACATCATTATCAAATCACCAAGGAACAAATAGAGGTTTTTCAACAGGAAACTTTACTTTGAGTAATAATGAATTTTCTTTAGAATCTGCATCTGTTTTTCCTAATCCATCAAATGGAAATTTTACATTAAAAACAAATGTTGAATTGACTAGTATTAATTTATACTCTCAAACCGGGGCTTTTGTTAAAGAAATTAAATTTAATTCTGATTCAAAAGAAATTGAAATTGCTTTAAATGGATTATCATCTGGAGTTTACTTATTAGAATTGAAAAATGATTCTGAAAAATCTTGGAAGCAAATAATTATTAATTAATTATTAAAAAAGATAAAATAAAATTTGGCGTGTAAGCGCCATTTTTTTGTTGCTATACTTAACTTTTTCTCTATGAATCAAAAGGTATCTAAAATATTACTTATTTGTGTAATTGTCATATTATTTTTTGTAGGATTATTTTTTTCAGCTCGATATTATGCCTATAATGGTGGTAAAAGAGATTTAAATAGTGAAGAAGCTGAATATACTCTAACTGCAAAAGAATTTGTTGCAAAATTTGTAACAGATGAGATAGAAGCCAACAAAAAATATTTAGAAAAACCAGTTGCAATTTCTGGAAAAATTACTTCTATAAATAATAAAGAAATTATTTTAGATGAAGTGGTAGTTTGTATGTTAAATGCTGTAGAATCTAAATTAATAGTTGGTCAAGTCATTCTAGTTAAAGGTCGTGTAATAGGTTACGACGACTTAATGGGAAGTGTAAACATGGATCAATGTTCAATAAATAACTAAATTTAAAATGAAATTAGAAAAAATTACCTTGTCAATAGTTTTACTTTTTTGCTTTCTATATACAAATGCACAAGATGAATTGATGAATGAGCTAGACTCAAATAAGCCAGTGAAAAAAGAAATCGCCTCTGCAGCGTTTAAAGGATTACAAGTAGCAAACATGCAATCCACAAAATTACCTGCAAAAGGAGAGTTTTATTTTTTAGTTTCTCATCGTTTTGGTGACATTACGGATGGATTAAATAATTTTTTCGGATTAGATGTAGCTTATACTAAATTAGGTGGAATTTATGGTGCAACCGATTGGCTGTCTATAGGTTTTTCAAGACATACATTTCAAAAAAACTATGAATTTGCAGTAAAATATAAATTAGCGAATCAAGAAATTGATGGTTTTCCAGTTACTATTGTTGGGTACAACACAATGGATATTAGAAGTGATTTGAAAAAAGATTTATATCCAGATTTAATATTTAATGATCGATTGGCTTATTCTTCGCAATTAATTGTATCTCGAAAAATAAATAATTCAATTTCAGTATTATTAAATCCTATTTTAGTTCATAAAAATTTATATGATGAGCTTACTGAGCAAAAAAGTACTTATTTACTTGGTACTGGAGCAAGATTTAAAGTATCAAAACGACTAAGTATTAACTTAGACTATGCTGCTAGATTAAATTTGCCTGAATCCTATGATTTTACTTACCATAACCCAATGACACTTGGTTTGGATATTGAAACCGGTGGGCATGTATTCCAATTAGTATTATCGAATAGTCAAACCATGAATGATGTATCTTATTATACAACTGCTTCAGGGATCAATCAAGGAAAAGATATTTTCTTTGGATTTAATATGTATCGAGTATTTTAATTTTTTTAAACATGAAAATGAATAAATTAATTTCAGCATTTAGTTTATTAATAGTAATTTATTTAGTAACTTCTTGTGATTCTAGACCACTTCAAGATATAGAAGGTATAGTTGCTAATCCAACTTACACAAAAAATATTAAACCGATTCTTGATGCTAAATGTGTAAATTGTCATTCGCAAAGCGGTGAAGGAATTTTCCCGGATTTAGATACTTATCAAAGTGTAGTAAATGCTCAAAACGGTATTGTTAGTTCTAAATTATTTTGCAGTATTTCATCAAGCTCATGCACAACACCAAGAATGCCAAAAGGGGACGCGCCATTATCAAATGGAGCTATTTCAACAATAAAAAATTGGATTGATACGAATTACCCTGAAAACTAAAACTTTAATTATGAAAAATATCCTATTTATATTAATTTGCATTGCTTTTTCAACGGTTGCATTTTCTCAAAAAATGATGACTCGTTCGGGTGAAATTAAGTTTGATGCAACGGTTTCTGGCGCTATGGATTCTGTTATTGCAACTAGTACTACTGTTTCTTCTATTTTTGATAAATCCAATGGGGATCTTGTGGTTCAAGGACTTGTAAAATCTTTTAAGTTTAAATCGTCCTTAATGGAGGAACACTTTAATGAAAATTATATGGAAAGTGATAAGTTTCCAAAAACAAGTTTTAAAGGGAAAGTTACTGGATTTGAAGGAAAATCCGGCACATACGATGTAGAAGGAGAGTTAACGATTCATGGAGTTTCAAATAAAGTAAAAACAAAAATGACTTTAACTGTTGGAACTAAAACTTTAATATCTGGTAGTTTTAATGTGAAATTGAAAGAGTATAAATTAGAAGTACCGACACTAGCTAAGAAAACACTTGCTGAGACTGCTAAAATTTCAGTTAAATTAGAATTAGAAAATAAACAATAGTTTTTCTAACTTCTATATTTTAAAATTAAGTTAAAGCTAAATTCCCTCCTTTAATTTTTTGTAAATTGCATATCCTAAAAAAAAGTGCAATTCGCACTTTTGGTAAATACCAAATTATGAAAAAATTTCATTTAATACTTATTCTATCTTTTTTCTTTTCCATTACTGCTTTTTCTCAAAAATTAATCAAGCATAAAATTGCAAAAGGGGAAACCATTTTGGGATTGGCTATTAAATACGATGTAAGCGAGAAAGATATTTATGAGCTAAATCCTAAGACAAAAGGCGCTTTACTTCAATTAGATCAAGTACTTCGAATTCCGAATAAGAAATATAAAGAAAAAGAAAAACCTTCCAAAAAGGAAAAGAAAGAAAAATTGGTTACCGATAAAAATAAGGAAAACAAAATTATTTCGGAAGCACCAATTGAAGATAAAACCAAAATCAAGGATAAATCAAAAGAGCAATTTTTAACCCATTTGGTTCTCGTACAGGAGACATTATACAGTATTTCAAAAAAATATGGGATTACAATGGAAGCCATTTGCGAATTGAATCCAATATTAAAAACTGAAAATTTAAAAAAAGGACAAAAATTAAAAATTTCTAATCCAGACTATACCACAGAATTAGCTATAATAGCAGAACCAAGCAAGACTGAAGTTAAAGAAACAGCTGAAACTAGCGGAGATTTAATTCATAAAGTATTGCCTAAAGAAACTTTGTATCGTATTGCAAAAACTTATGGAGTTACAGTTTCTGATATTGAAAAATTAAATCCAGGTATTGAAAATGGACTTCCAATTGATTATTTATTAATCATTAAAAAAGGAGCCGCTGCTCCCGATTCCAATCCTACAGTAACTGCGCCAATTCCCGCAGATGATGTAGAAATTAAAGATATACCTGCAGGTAATAGTGAAAAAGCGGAGTTTTTAATTAAAAAAGCTTCCGAACATTTAGGGACAAGATACCGAAGAGGTGGTTCTACAAGTGCAGGATATGATTGTTCTGGTTTGATGTTTTCTACTTTTCAAAATATTGACATGACTTTACCTAGATCCTCTTATGAGATGGCAGGATATGGAGTTAAAATAAATAGAGTTCAAGCTCAAAAAGGAGATTTAATTTTCTTTGCAACATTTGGTGGCCGCCGTATAAGTCATGTAGGTATGGTTACAGAAGTGACCGATGGAGAAATTAAATTCATACATTCTTCAACAGGCTCTGGAGTGATTGTATCTTCATTAAATGAACCTTATTATGCAAGGACTTTTATTCAAGTGAATCGAGTGTTACCTGAATAAATTGATAAAAAAAAACTCCAAACTTAGTTTGGAGTTTTTTGTTTTATCTTACAATAGTTTGTTTTCTATCAGGTCCTACTGAAACAATCTTAATAGGAACTTCAATTTCTTTTTCAATGAATTCGATGTATTCTTTTAATTCTTTTGGTAACACATCAAAAGTTGTCATTCCGGTTAAATCGGCTTTCCAACCTTTAAATTCGGTATAAATTGGAGTTACATTTTCTTCTTCAATATTATAAGGCAAATGATGGATCGTTTGTCCTTTGTAGTTGTAAGCAGTACAAACTTTTAAAGTTTCAAATCCAGAAAGAACATCACCTTTCATCATCATTAATTGAGTTACCCCATTCACTTGAATCGCATATTTTAAGGCTACAA
>JBILNU010000078.1:0-8936 GCA_044374815.1 Flavobacterium sp. | reverse complement strand
CCATGAAAATTGGAACAGACGGAGTATTGCTTGGCGCATGGTGTCCTATTGATAACAATCCGTATTCTGTTTTAGATATTGGTGCAGGAACCGGAATATTATCTTTAATGCTAGCCCAACGAAGTATTGCCGAACAGATTGATGCCCTTGAAATAGACGAAGATGCCTACGAACAATGTGTAGAAAACTTCGAAAATTCACCTTGGGGAGATCGGTTGTTTTGCTATCATGCCGGTTTGGATGAATTTGTTGAAGAGCCAGAAGACGAATACGACCTCATCGTTTCCAATCCGCCTTTTTATTCGGAAGTTTATAAAACCGAAAATGAGCAACGTGACTTAGCACGCTTTCAAGATGCATTACCATTTGAAGAGTTAGTTGAAGCAGCCCATTTATTACTATCTGAAAACGGAATTTTCGCTGTAATCATTCCTTTTAAAGAAGAAGAAAAATTTATTGATTTGTGTGCCGAAGTAGAACTCTTTCCTATAAAGGTGACTCGTGTAAAAGGCACCCCAACTACCGAAATTAAACGAAGTTTATTGGCTTTCAAACGCTATGAGCTAAGCACTTTAACTGCAGATGAGTTGGTTATTGAAACGGCCCGAAACCATTACACAGGCGAATATATAGAATTAACAAAAGCATTTTACCTAAAAATGTAAATTCTATTATTGTCATTATTTGACTTGATTTTTCGAAATAAATTATCATATCATTAAAAATTATAACATTCGTTGAATGAAATACTAAATTTGTTTATGTAAATTTGTATCATTAAAAAAAACAATCGAATGAAACCAGATTTATTTCAAGCACCCGATTATTACTTGTTAGATGATTTGCTAACTGAAGAACATAAATTAGTTCGCGATTCTGCCCGTGCCTGGGTAAAGCGTGAAGTTTCTCCAATCATTGAAGATTATGCTCAAAGAGCTGAATTTCCGAATCAAATAATTAAAGGTTTGGGTGAAATTGGAGGTTTTGGACCATATATACCTGAAGAATATGGCGGTGCAGGATTGGATCAAATTTCTTACGGATTAATCATGCAAGAAATTGAAAGAGGGGATTCTGGAGTTCGTTCTACTTCTTCTGTTCAATCTTCGTTGGTGATGTATCCTATTTGGAAATTCGGAACCGAAGAGCAACGAATGAAATATCTGCCAAAATTAGCAACCGGAGAATTCATGGGTTGTTTCGGCTTGACCGAACCAGATTTTGGTTCTAATCCTAGCGGAATGGTTACTAACTTTAAAGATATGGGCGACCATTATTTATTGAATGGAGCCAAAATGTGGATTTCTAATGCCCCATTTGCTGATGTTGCTGTGGTATGGGCAAAAGATGAAGAAGGAAGAATTCACGGACTTATTGTAGAACGTGGAATGGAAGGATTTACAACTCCTGAAACACACAATAAGTGGTCACTTCGTGCAAGTGCAACTGGAGAATTGATTTTTGATAATGTAAAAGTTCCAAAAGAAAATTTATTACCGGGTAAATCTGGTCTTGGAGCACCTATGATGTGTTTGGATTCGGCGCGTTACGGAATTGCTTGGGGTGCTATTGGCGCTGCAATGGATTGCTATGATACCGCTTTACGCTATGCTAAAGAGCGAATTCAATTTGACAAACCAATTGCTGGAACCCAATTACAACAAAAGAAATTAGCCGAAATGATAACTGAAATCACCAAAGCCCAATTGTTAACTTGGAGATTAGGTGTTTTAAGAAATGAAGGCCGTGCAACAACAGCTCAAATTTCGATGGCTAAAAGAAATAATGTGGATATGGCTATTAATATTGCTCGTGAAGCGAGACAAATTTTAGGAGGAATGGGAATTACCGGTGAATATTCTATCATGCGTCACAGTATGAACCTAGAATCGGTAATTACCTACGAAGGTACCCACGACATTCACTTATTAATTACAGGTGCCGATATTACTGGAATTCCGGCATTCAAATAATTGATTAAACAATAATTAAAATTGATATAAAAAGCTTCTCTTTAATGAGGGGCTTTTTTATTTTTACAAAAAATAAATAAGATGACTATTTCAACGATAAACCAGAATATTCAGGAATATAAAAATCAATTACTGACTCATAGCTTGTATGAAAAAGTAAAAACAATTGAAGATCTTCATTGTTTTTTAGAAAATCACATTTATGCCGTTTGGGATTTTATGTCGTTGCTAAAAGCATTACAAAACAAACTTACCTGCACAACAACTCCTTGGCTGCCTGTGGGAAATCCGCAAGTGCGTTATTTGATTAATGAAATTGTTGTTGCTGAAGAAACAGATTTGGCTATGGACGGCACCCGTCAAAGTCATTTTGAAATGTATTTGGATGCTATGCAACAATGCGGCGCTACTACCAGCGTAGTTTCTGAATTTCTTGAGAATGTAAAAAACACTCAAAACATATTTGTATCCATCAAGCAAAGTAATTTACATCCTAACGTGAAAGCGTTTTTAGATTTTACTTTTAGAGTAATTGAAGAAGGAAAAGCACACAAAATTGCAGCCGCTTTTACCTTTGGAAGAGAAGATTTGATTCCGAGTATGTTTACCGAAATATTGAAGAATTTTCAATCGAATTTTCCAGAAACTGATTTATCAAAACTGATTTATTATTTTGAAAGACACATCGAATTGGATGCCGACGAACACGGACCGATGGCGATGCAAATGATTTCTGAATTGTGTGGTTCAAGTGAAACAAAATGGAGTGAAGTTGAAGAAGTTTCTGTTGAAGCATTACAAAAACGAATCGGGCTTTGGGATGCCATTGAGGAACAAGTCATTCAAAAATATGAAATGGCTTAATCCTATATTTCATAAATGAAATTCAAAATTCAACATATAACTTTTATAATCATTGCATTTGTATTTGCTAGTTGTAACATTGAAAATAATGTAACAAATTCTGTTGAAACTAGTAAAACAATAAATTATTTAGCCCTTGGTGATAGTTATACCATAGGACAAAGTGTATGTGAAACTTGTCGTTTCCCAATACAATTACAAACAGAACTTAAAGGAATACTTTCTGAAATAGATGTTGTTAACACAACCATAATCGCACAAACAGGTTGGACTACAACCAATTTAAAAGCTGCAATTGCATCTCAAAACCCTTCTAATGATTTTGATTTTGTTACTCTATTAATTGGTGTTAATAATCAATATCAAAACAAACCTTTTAGTTTATATCAGCAAGAATTTCCTGAATTAGTTGCAACAGCAATTGCAAAAGCAAAAGGACTCAAAGAAAGAGTGCTAGTAATTTCAATTCCGGATTATGCCTATACTCCCTTCGGAAATGGCAATCCAACCATTTCATCCCAAATTGACAATTATAATTTATTTGCTAAAAACTATTGTGAAAGTAATGCTATCACTTTCATTAATATAACTGATATTACGCGTTTGGGCTTGGCGCAGCCAAATCTTGTTGCCACTGATGGATTGCATCCTTCGGGATTAGCATATCAAAAATTTGTGGAGCGAATTTTTCCTCAAGTTAAGCTAAAACTTGGTTATTAAAGTAGATAAATTAAGCTATTGCTCTGGAGCAATCTCTATTTCAAGTCCATCGATATCCTCTGTAATTGGAATTTGACATCCCAGTCTGCTATTGGATTTTACATGATAAGCATCTAACAACATAGCCTCTTCGTCGTCATTGCGTTCTGTCTTTAACACATCATTCAAAACATAGCATTGACATGAGGCGCACATTGCCATACCACCACAAACACCTACAGTGCCTTCTTCAGCTAATTCATACATTCGAATTAACTCCATTACATTTAAGTTCATGTCGGTTGGCGCTTGAACTTCATGTAAAACACCGATTCTATCGGTAATTTTTATGGTAATATCTTGAGGCATTATTCTTAATCTATTGATTTTACAACGGCTTTTTCGGCTTCTTTTCGGGTACCGTCAAAACCATCCACTCCAGAAACGGTAGTGTATTTTAGCACGTATTTTTTTCCTGGATTGATTCTTTGGTAAACACTTTGACACATTAACGTGGCTTCATGAAATCCGCAAAGAATTAATTTCAATTTTCCTGGATAAATATTCACATCGCCAATGGCATAAATTCCTGGGATATTGGTTTGATAATCTAGAGCATTATTTACTTTGATTGCATTTTTTTCTATCTCCAATCCCCAATTGGCAATCGCTCCTAATTTTGGCGTAAGCCCAAATAAAGGAATAAAATAATCGGTTTCTAAAAGTTGTTGGTTTCCCTCATTTTCAAGCACTATACTTTCTACGTGGTCTTTTCCATTAATTGCAACTACTTCTGCTGGAGTCACTAAGTTGATTTTTCCGGATTTTTTGAGCTCCTGAACTTTTTCAACTGAGTCTAAAGCGCCACGGAATTCATTTCTTCGGTGAACCAAAGTCACTTCGGAAGCTACATTAGAAAGAAAAACACTCCAATCTAAAGCAGAGTCACCTCCACCTGCAATTACTACTCGTTTATTACGAAACAATTCGGGGTCTTTTACAAAGTACTCCACTCCTTTTTCTTCATAATAAGCAATGTTGTCTATTTGTGGTTTTCTAGGTTCAAAAGTTCCCAATCCTCCAGCAATAGCAACGGCTTTTGCATGGTGTTTTGTTCCTTTATTGGTGGTAACAATAAATGTTCCATCCTCTAGTGTATCGATAGTTTCGGCGGTTTCGGCAAGAGTAAATCCGGGTTTAAATTGTTTTATTTGCTCCATTAGATTAGCAACTAAATCACCAGCTAAAACTTCGGGGTAACCCGGAATATCAAAAATTGGTTTTTTAGGATATAATTCAGCCAATTGCCCTCCGGGTTGCGGAAGTGCATCAATAATATGGCATTTTAACTGCAATAATCCAGCTTCAAATACAGCAAATAATCCGGTTGGTCCTGCACCAATGATAAGTATATCGGTTTCTATCATTTTTCTAAACCTATTTTACTAGGCAATATTTTCTACAGTTTCAATTTGAGGAGCGTATTTTTTTATAGTAGTTTCAACACCTGCTTTTAGTGTCATTTGATTTACGCTACAACTAGTGCATGCACCTTGGAATTTCACTTTCACATGTTTTTCATTTTCTATCGAAATCAAACTAATATCGCCGCCATCGGAATTCAAGAAAGGTCGAATTTCCTCAAGTGCTTTTTCGATATTTAAAGTCAGCTCTTCGTGTGTCATAATTTAGACATTTTAGATTAATTGGATTTTTAGACTACTTAGAAATTTAGCTCTTTAGACATTAAAGAGATCTAAAAGTCTAAATTGACTATTTCTTTACTGCAGAACAACCTGCCATTGTTGTAATTTTAATTGCCTCGGTTGGCGCCAAATTTTCATTGCGTTTCACCGTTTCTTCAACCACATTTCTTGCAATTTCTTCAAATACAATTTCCAAAGTCGAATCGGTTTGTAAAGCTGCTGGACGTCCATAATCCCCAGCTTCGCGAATGCTTTGTACTAAAGGAACTTCTCCTAAAAAAGGTACTTTTAAATCTTCTGAAAGATTTTTTGCTCCTTCTTTTCCGAAGATGTAATATTTGTTTTCTGGTAATTCTTCTGGTGTGAAGTAAGCCATGTTTTCAATAATTCCTAATACCGGAACATTGATGCTATCTGCCATAAACATAGAAACTCCTTTTCTTGCGTCTGCCAGAGCAACCGCTTGTGGTGTACTTACTACAACCGCTCCTGTGATTGGCATTGATTGCATAATCGACAAGTGAATGTCTCCTGTTCCTGGTGGTAAATCGATAAGCATGAAATCCAGTTCGCCCCAATCGGCATCAAAAATCATTTGGTTTAATGCTTTTGCAGCCATAGGTCCTCTCCAAATTACCGCTTGACTTGGGGAAGTAAAAAATCCGATGGAAAGTAATTTAATTTCATAACTTTCAATTGGTTTCATTTTAGACTTGCCATCTACTTCAATAGAAATTGGTTTTTCATTTTCTACATCAAACATGATCGGCATACTTGGCCCGTAAATATCGGCATCCAAAACCCCAACTTTAAAGCCCATTTTTGCTAAAGAAACGGCAAGGTTTGCTGTAATTGTAGATTTACCAACTCCCCCTTTACCTGAAGCCACTGCAATAATATTGCTAATTCCAGGGATGGCTTTTCCTTTTATCTCGTTTGGATTTTCTTTGGCTTCTACTTTGATATTTACTTTTACATCAGCCTCTTTAGAAAATTGTTCGTGAATTAATTTTTTAATATCGTCTTCAGCACGCTTTTTAATGTGCATAGCTGGAGTAGAAAGTACTAAATCAACCACTACTTCATTTCCAAATGTGATGACATTTTTTACAGCACCACTCTCTACCATATTCTTTCCTTCACCAGCAATAGTAATTGTTTCTAACGCTTTAAGGATTTCTTTTCTATCTAGTTTCATTTTTTTATGATAATAAAATCTAACTGTCTTATTAAGATTGATTTTAGATTGCAAAGATAGTAAGAAGTTTAAAAGTAATAGAGTTAAGTATGCAAAGTTTTATTAAGAATTTTGTAAAAAATTAGTTGAGTTCGGCAACTTCTGGCTCCCAAAAAACAGATTCAAAATCTAATATTTGATTATTTTCAACCTTTATACCTTCGTTCTCTAGAAGTTGTTGCATTAAATTAGTACCTTGAAAATGGTGTTTTCCTGAAAGTAGTCCACTACGGTTAACCACTCGATGAGCCGGCACATCGGCTCTATTATGGGAAGCATTCATTGCCCAGCCTACCATTCTGGCAGATCGAGCTGTACCCAATGCTTTGGCGATAGCGCCATACGAAGTAACTCTGCCTTCAGGAATTTGCTTGGCAATAGCATAAACTCTTTCAAAAAAATTATCTTCCATTAAAATACATTTTCAAAAGATGAAATAAGGTAAATAGCGCTACTATTCCGGTTATGGTACCAATCATTTTATTCATATTGGTAATAAAATAATCAGCTTTGCTTTTCATTTTGTTAAAGAAAACCACATACAAATAAAATACAATACTGGATCCTAAAAGTACTCCAAAAACAAACAGAATCTCTTGAAGTAATTCAAATTTAAATAAATTATAGCTGGCTAGTGTGATGCTTATTAGCACATAATAAGGAATGGGGAAAAAGTTTATTGCTGAAACCAACATACCAATTAAAAACCGGCTGCGCTTAGTTTTTATTACCTTGGGTGCTTCGGAAATTTCTGCAGTTTTTTTTGCAAATTTTAAAAAATAGATAGATAAAATAACAAAAATTACAAGTCCAATTTCTCTTATTAAAATAATAATTTCTTGGTTTCGGTTAATATACTGCGCAAAAAAAACAGAGATAAATGTTTGAACTATAATTACTGTTAAAGCTCCAAAAACAAATTTCATTGCCGTTTTTTTTCCATCGATAAGGCTAATTTTGGCAGCGGTTAAATTGATTAATCCTGGAGGAATAATCCCAACTACAGCAGCCATAAACCCAAATATGAATGGAAGAAAAAATTGCATTTACTTTATTTTAAAACGAATATACGTAATTGCTTTATTAATTTCTAAATATTGCTTTTCATAAAAGGTTTGAATGCTTGTTACCTCAGCTGGTGCCCCTTCATTTTTATACACATTATGATTTGCATATTCTACCTCATGCCCTTCTCCGTGTAATAATCCAAGGGTATATCCGTGCATGAATTCTGAATCGGTTTTAAGGTTCACAACACCGTTTGGTTTTAGAATTTTCTTATACATTTTAAGAAATTCAGAGTTGGTCATACGGTGTTTGGTTCTCTTATATTTTATTTGTGGATCAGGAAAAGTAATCCAAATTTCATCTACCTCGCCATCGGAAAAAATATGGTTAATCAATTCGATTTGAGTTCTAACAAAAGCTACATTAAGCATGCCTTCTTCATTTGCGGTTTTTGCACCACGCCAAAAACGAGCTCCTTTTATATCAATTCCAATAAAATTTTTGTTTGGATAATGTGCAGCTAATCCAACTGAATATTCTCCTTTTCCACAACCTAATTCTATAATGATTGGATTTTGATTATTAAAAAAATCTGAATTCCACTTTCCTCTTAAAGGAAAATTATTACTTACAACCTCTTCTCTTGTTGGTTGAAAAACATTTTGGAATGTTTCGTTTTCTTTAAATCTTTTTAATTTATTTTTACTCCCCACGATTTAATTGCTATTTCTTTATTCGGATTACCTTAATTTTAAGAGAACAAAACTAAGGAATTAAAAGGTAACACTATTAAACTTTTATTAATGTTAAAATAACCTTAACAAAAAACAACATCGCTTAATTTGTAGAAAACAATTACACTTGGAAAAAAGAAAAGTTGAACTAGTTGTAATTTCTGATGTGCATTTGGGCACTTACGGATGTCATGCAAAAGAATTATTAGAATATCTATCTACAATAAAGCCAAAAACATTAATTCTAAATGGAGATATTATAGACATATGGCAATTTAGAAAATCGTACTTCCCTAAAAGCCATTTAAAAGTCATCAAAAAAATAATTTCTTTGAGTTCTAAAGGGACTAAAGTGTATTACATTACAGGTAATCACGATGAGTTTTTACGAAAATTTACCGATTTACAACTTGGAAACATCAGTCTATTAAACAAATTAGTTTTAGAATTAGACGATAAAAAAGCGTGGATTTTTCATGGAGATGTATTTGATGCTTCCATAAATCATGCTAAATGGCTAGCCAAACTTGGCGGTTGGGGCTATGATTTATTGATATTATTAAACCGATTTATCAATTGGGTGTTAGCCCGATTAAATAAAGAACCTTATTCGTTATCAAAGAAAATAAAAGGAAATGTAAAATCGGCGGTAAAATTTATTTCTAACTTTGAAAATGTATGTATCGAATTAGCCATAGAAAACAAGTTTGATTAT
>JBILNU010000162.1:0-2712 GCA_044374815.1 Flavobacterium sp. | reverse complement strand
ATTTTTGATGCTGCTGCCGGAATTTATGCGAGCACCAACGATTTAAGCAAATGGGTTATTGCCCAATTAAATCATGGAAAATATGGAGTAAATAATGAAAACAGATTGTTTAGCGAAGCGGTTCATAAAGACATGTGGACTTCACAAACAATTTTGCCTTTAAACAATATGAAACCGTACAGTTGTAATTTTAAAGCGTATGGATTAGGGTGGCAATTAACAGATATTAATGGGCATCTTCAAGTATCGCATACAGGAGGTTTGGACGGAATTGTTACTCAAACCATCATGATCCCCGATTTGCAATTAGGAATTATTGTATTAACCAACCAACAATCTGGAGCGGCTTTTACAGCAATATCGAATACTATAAAAGATAGTTATTTGGGTTTCAATTTTCCAGACCACGTGGTTACATTAAGCGCCAACAGAAAACAAGCTGAAGATAATGCCGATAAAATTACGGATGAAGTTTGGACTAAGGTAAATCAAAATATTGCTGCGAATACCCAATTAGAGCCCAAAAAATTAACCGGAACCTACACCGATAATTGGTTTGGCAAAATAAAAATCTTTCAAAGCAATGGAGCATTGCGCTTTCAATCGGAACGATCTTCCCGATTAAAAGGCTCTATTTTTTATTACAAAGACAACACCTATGCGGTGAAATGGGATATTAGAAGTTTCCAAGCAGATGCCTTCATCCATTTTGAAATCTCTAAAGATGGAATTGCTACCCATTTTAAAATGGAAGCAATCTCTCCATTAACCGATTTTAGCTATGATTTTCAAGATTTGGATTTCACCAAAGACATAAACTAAGCCTCAAAAGAATATTATTTAGTTTTATTCTCCTTGTTTTTAAGCGTCTTTTTATACAAAGGTAAAAAGTAAGAAATGGTGTAATTAAATCCGGCACCAAAGTTTCCGCCATAGGTTCTATTAAAACCCGGAATGTACAAATTATCAAAATTGTCAGGGGTTTTATTGGTTATCAAATGGTTTAAACGAACGCTAAATCCAACGTATAAATTTTGAAACATTTCTGCCTTAACTCCTGCAACTACTTCAAGCCATTGAGCCGATAATCCATCATATTTTTGTCCCGATTCAATTATTGGTTTTGGAAAATAAGTATTCGCATAATAAACAGAATAGCTATTTAAGGTTTGGCTAAAAGCACTGACTCCATAACGCATACCCACATAGATCATGTTATTCATTCCAACCCAATTTTCATAGGAATTGTAATCAAATCCTAGTTTTAAATAGGTCCCGTTAGTTGTGAAATTTAATTGATCGTCATCAACCGTTTTATTTTCGTTTCCAATTTCGGCAGCCAAATAATGTTTGCGAGTAAATTTAAAATCTCCAACCAATTCTAATCCTTTATAATCTTTCTCATAAAATGAACGAGTTAGTTTAGACAAATCAATCCCCACACGCAAGCCATATCGCTCCGTTTTGGGTTTCACACTATCTTTCTTCGTTAAAGTTGAGTCTTTTACGGTAGCTTTTTGTGCTGATGCAAAAAACGAACACAAAACCAAGAATAAACTAAAAAAACATTTTAATATGTACTTCATTTTCAGATTCAAGATTAGGTTTTGCAATCATTATATTTTTTATCCAATTATTACTATCTACCGATAGAATATTGGTATTTGTATTGGTAAGATTAAATAGGTATTTATAGCCACAAGCTCTAGAAACATATACTGCTTGGGTAGCATAATTGTAAGTTACAATATCTTCATTTTCGGAAGCACCACCAAAATCATATTTTAGCGAATAGGTTGTTGTGGTACCCGAGGGATTTAGAGGTAAATAGATTTTGTTACTGTTGGTTAAATAACGTAACGGATTTGTAACAGGTAATGAATTATTAAAAACTACTCCCTCTTGCATTCCAGAAGCCACCGCTTTTAAATTGGTTACACTTTTTAATGTTGGTGTTGCGACTGAATTATCATAAAATTCAATGACCAATCTTGGAGTTGTAGCATTCGATGCATCGCAGATGTCATCTTTTTCACAAGAAAAAAGTAACAATGAAATGAGCAGTAATAGAATTATTTTTTTCATAAATTATAGTTCCGTTTTACAAAACACAGATAGAAAAACTATCGCAGTTCCAAAAGTACAACATTTTCCACATGATGTGTTTGCGGAAACATATCAACAGGTCGCACTCGAATTACCTTGTATTTTTCATCCATCAAAGCAAGATCTCTAGCTTGTGTAGCCGAATTACAGCTCACATAAACCACTCTTTGTGGTGCAATTTTCATTATTTGTTCCACCACATCTTTATGCATTCCATCACGAGGAGGATCTGTAATAACTACATCGGGCTTTCCATGTTGGGCAATAAATTCCTCATTGAAAACATTCTTCATATCTCCCACAAAAAACTCACAATTGGAAATTTCGTTTCGTTTGGCATTTTCTTTAGCATCGGCAATTGCCTCAGGCACTGCCTCTACTCCAATTACTTTTTTTGCTTTTTTAGAAACAAATTGTGCGATGGTTCCCGTTCCAGTATATAAATCATAAACGACTTCGTTACCGGTTAAACCAGCAAAATCTCTAGTGATTTTATACAATTCATAGGCTTGGTCGGAATTGGTTTGGTAGAATGATTTGGCATTAATGCTAAAATGCAAGCCTTCCATTTCCTCTAGAATGTAATCTCTTCCTTTATACAATTTG
>JBILNU010000077.1:0-9044 GCA_044374815.1 Flavobacterium sp. | reverse complement strand
AAACCTATACTACTTTAGATTTTGGTTTAACTAATTTTTCTCCATTTCCAGAATTTGGATTTAAAGCAAAACACATGAGTTATATTGAGGCCAACGATGTTAATTATTATTCAGTTGCAACTCCATTAACAGAGTTATATTATAAAAGCGTAATGGAACAAGGTCAAAATGTTGACGCTCTAATTACTTTAAACCCCTCCAAAAATTTAAATTTTTCAATCGCTTTTAAGGGTTTGCGTTCTTTAGGTAAATATATTAATCAATTATCTAGTGCTGGTAATTTTAGGTTTACTACAAGTTATAATACTAAAGATAATCGCTATGGATTTAATTTTCATTTTACAGGGCAAGATATATTAAATGGAGAAAATGGTGGGTTAACTCAGCCTGAATTTTTTGAAGATAATGATCCTTTATATGATAATCGACCAAGATTACAAGTATTTCTAATAGATGCAAAATCTTTCTTAAAAGGGAAACGGGTCTTTGTTGATCAAATATTTCGAATTAATTCAAAAGACCATCAGAATAATCTATTAATTACTAATCAATTAAACTACGAACATAAGGTTTTTGAATACAATCAAGCTACCATAAGTTCAACTATCGGAATTAATGGATCTCCATTTAATAGATATGGAGCTGCATCATTAAATTCAAATATTAATGATCAAACTTTTTATGACAAATTATATAATAAAATAGGAGCAATCTATGAAAATAAAGCCCTCGGTAAATTTCAATTTTTTACAGAAAATTTTATTTTTAAATCATTTACAGGAATTAATAAAACAGTAGGAAATATAGTAATTCCAGGTCAATTGCAAGCCGTTATTAACACTATAGGAGGGCAATATGATTACAGAAAAAATAAATTTAACGGAACCGTAGTTTTGTCAAATTCTATTTCTACACAACCACTTCGTAATCTAGATGCTAATTTAACCTACACAATCAACCCCAAAAACAGTATTTCTTTTCAATATCAAAATATAAGTAAATCACCAAATAATAACTACATTTTAAACCAAAGTTCCTACGAAAACTACAATTGGTATAACAATTTTAAAAACGAAAAGATTAATAATTTATCTGTAAACGCTAGTACGCAATGGGTAAATGCCTCGGTGCAATTCACTAATTTAAATGACCACCTATTTTTTCAAGACACTAAAAACCAAGTAAATCAGCAATTGGTAACTCCACAACAATACTCAGAGAGCATTAATTATGTTTCATTAAAAATAGCCCGAGAATTCAAATATAAAAAATGGGGACTTGATAATACTTTACTATACCAAAAGGTAGATCAAAATGATCCAATTCTAAATGTGCCTCAAATTACATTACGCAATACGCTTTATTTCTCTGATTATGTGTTCAAGAGAGCCATGTTTATACAAACTGGAATCACAATCAACTATTTTTCTAAATATTATGCAAACGATTACAATCCCATATTAGGTGAGTTTTTTGTGCAAAAAGAGAAACAAATTGGTAATTTTCCATTGCTTGATTTCTTTGTAAATGCTCGAGTAAAACAAACCCGAATTTTTCTTAAAGCCGAGCATTTTAACTCGGGTATGACAGGAAATACGTTTTATTCGGCACCAAATCTTCCGTTTCATGATTTCATGATCCGCTTTGGGTTAGTTTGGAATTTCTTCCAATAATTTTATGAAACTTAAACTTTCGGCATTTTAGTAAAAAAATTTCCTGCTGTCCGCTCTATCTTTTTCTTTGAGAAAAAGGATGCCACTCCCATCAGGGTTATTCAGCTAGCATTTTGATAAAATTTGCAGTATTGCAAAACCATTAATTTATCAATATCTTTGCTAAATTAAACAGACATTATGAAATATTCTGAAAATATATTAGGAACTATTGGTAATACTCCATTAGTTAAGCTAAACAAAATAGTTGAAGGTATTGACGCTTTAGTACTAGCAAAAGTAGAAACGTTCAACCCAGGCAACTCTACAAAAGACCGTATGGCATTGAAAATGGTAGAAGATGCCGAAGCCGATGGCCGATTAAAACCAGGTGGAACCATTATTGAAGGAACTTCAGGTAATACCGGTATGGGATTGGCACTTGCTGCAATCGTTAAAGGGTACAAATGTATTTTTGTAATCACCGACAAACAATCCAAAGAAAAAATGGATATTCTTCGTGCGGTTGGAGCAAAAGTTATTGTCTGTCCTACTGATGTTGAGCCTACCGATCCTCGTTCGTATTATTCAGTTTCAAAAAGATTGGGTACCGAAATTCCAAATTCATGGTATGTAAATCAATACGATAATCCAAGTAATGCACAAGCCCATTACGAACAAACAGGTCCTGAAATTTGGGAACAAACCGAAGGTAAAATAACTCATTTTGTAGTGGGTGTAGGAACTGGGGGTACCATCTCTGGTATTGGTAGATATTTAAAAGAAAAAAATCCAAATATTAAAATTTGGGGAATTGACACGTACGGTTCGGTTTTTAAAAAATACCATGAAACGGGAATATTTGATGAAAACGAAATCTATTCTTACATCACAGAAGGAATTGGCGAAGACATACTTCCAGAAAATGTTGATTTTTCAATCATAGATGGTTTTACCAAAGTTACCGATAAAGATGCCGCTGTTTATACCCGCAAAATTGCTTTAGAAGAAGGTATTTTTGTAGGAAATTCTGCAGGTTCTTGTGTAAAAGGATTGCATCAATTAAAAGAACATTTCACTAAAGACGATGTAGTGGTAGTTTTATTTCATGATTCAGGGAGCCGTTATGTTGGAAAAATGTTCAACGATGATTGGATGCGCGAAAGAGGATTTTTAGACGAAGAAATTACTAAAGCAGAAGACGTCATCAAAGAGCATATGGACAAGCCTTTAATCATTGCTCGTACTGAAGAATTGGTTTCGCATGCCATTGATAGAATGCGTAAATATAAAATTTCTCAAATTCCGGTTGTTGATATTACAGGATTTGTAGGGTCTGTTGATGAAACCGATTTATTTCAAAGCTATGTTACAGATAAAAATGTAGCCGACAAACCAATTCGTGAGGTTATGGGTAAACCGTATCCTGTTGTAAAATTAGGAACGCCAATTGAAGAAGTTTCTAAATTATTTACCAAAGATAATCAAGCCGTTTTGATTGATTTAAATAATGGAAAACACCATATCATTACCAAATACGATATTATCGGTTCAATTAAATAATATTAAAACCTACAATGAAAATTGTAGGTTTTTTTAATTTCCAAGCAGCACCCCCGATACATTCCAAGAGCTAAAACTTGTTCCTTCGTTAGCTCCTTGAGGGATTTTAACTTGAATGGTGTGCGTTCCAGCATTTAAATCTCCAAGTTCAATACATACCGGATTGGTCAACGTACCGGGACACCAATTTGAACGACTGTAATCTGAAGACGATAATCCGTTGGGAAAATTTCCTGAAGCAGGATTATACAAGCGGTAGGAACCACAATCTTCACGCCATGGCGTAAAATGAAAAACTTCTGTTCCGTTTAAATAAATCGAATTTCGTTTGGGTACAAATTCATCGCCATTCTCCCAACCACCATGGCCTGTGGTGATGTAACGAATGCGTGCATTTTTCAAATCCTTATCCAGAGTGAAAGTAACTTCCAATCCTTTTTCCGAATTAAATAATGTGCCATATTCTTGTCCAGCCATTTCCATCACATTGTTGGTGTTGAATAATGGAATGACAACAGTAGACTTTGCGATTAGCACTTCCTCTTCGGGATGAATTGTGAGGTTAACACTTACTTTGTGTCCACCTTTGTCATAATTTCCAATAAACGTGCCCAGGAAAACTTCTTGGTCACTCAATGCTGCAGTTAATTCGGATATATCTTGGCGGTAATTCACGAGTTCTTCCCAAGTTTTATCTTTTAAGGCAATGGAATTATATTGTTTGATACCAAAAGGAGTGAAGAAGCGCATCAATTCTAATAAAGGCGAGTAAGTTGACGAAGCTACAATTCCTTGATATAATTTACCGTTTCCATTGTCGTACATTGGCAAAGTCTTTACGCCATTTTGCAAACCATCCAAAAAGGAAGTTTGTTTTTGCATCGGAATCAAAAATACCGACCCCGTTCTGTCATAAGCATCTCCATTTGATTGCTCGGTTACATCTAAAAATACTTGGCTGCCTTTTGCTATTGCAGGAATTCTTAATTTTCTTAAAATAATTGTTCCGTTAGCAAAACGCAGGATGCTGTCATTTGATTTGGATGCATCCGAAAAATTGATAATTTCTTCGTTAAAAACCGGAATTGTAGTAAATCTACTTTTCCATAATTCATCTCTGTAGGTAAGTAAATCCAATGGTTTTTTAGACTTATTGTTGTCTATTGCCACTGGGAATTGTTTGACTTTTTCAATTTTGGTAGCCGTCACAATAAAGTTGCCATTTCGATTGGTTTCCAAGACCAACCCTAAGTTTTGACCCAATACCGATGGGGCTCCTTTAATGTTTAGTGCATCGGTATACCAAAGTTCAATAGTGTTGGAGTTGATAATGATTTTCGCTTTCTTACAGTTATATCCAAGAATTTTTTTCTCGCCTTCCAATAATTCAAAAGTTTGCTTTGCTAATGAAGTGCTATCCAAAGTAGAAATTTGTTTGTCAACTTTCAATTTGGCTACTTGATTTATAGCATTTGTGCTTCTATCAATGAGAGAAAATTCATACGGATATGTCGCTTTATTTTCAAGAATTGATTTTGATGAAATCAGCGTTTGATTTGAATTAGAAAACACAATAACAGGATCTTGATTTTCTATTATTTTTCCGTTGGAACTCTTTGTATAAGTAATTTTATAGTTTGCCTGGCCAAAACTGGTAATTGCAAAAAAGTAAAAAGCGATTGTAATAAGTTTTTTCATGTAGTTATTTTATGTTACAAATATAAGAGATGAATTTTAGTATTTATAATTTGTGTAAATCACTTTAATAAAGTAACTTAGAGAAAGACCGATTTGCAATCATGAAAGAAGAATTTATACATTATCTATGGAGGTACAAGAAGTTTCACTTCACTGATTTGAAAACTTCTCATGGAGAAGATTTAATTATTGTAAGTTCTGGTGATTATTTGCAAAAAGAAGGCCCTGATTTCTTTAACGCACAAATCATTATTTCCAATCAAAAATGGGCCGGTAACATTGAAATTCATATCAAATCTTCCGATTGGTATTTACACCATCATGAAACAGATCTCAATTACAACAATGTTGTTCTACATGTAGTATGGCATCATGATGCGCCGATTTATAGAAAAGACAATACGGAAATTCCAGTATTGGAAATAAAAAAATATGTTTCCCAAGAGGTACAACATACTTATAAAGAACTTTCTACTAGAAAAAGCTGGATATTTTGTGAAAACCAAATTCAAAATTGTGATTCATTTGTTTTTGAAAATTGGCAAGAGCGGCTTTTTTTAGAACGACTAGAATTAAAGGCAATGCCAGTGCACGAACTACTTCTAGAAACCCATCAAGATTGGGAAGCTGTGCTGTTTTGTATGTTGGCTAAAAACTTTGGATTAAATACCAATGGAGATGCATTTTATAAAATTGCCAAATCCATTACCTTTTCTTTAATTCAAAAAGAAGCTTTAGAGGTAGTTTATTTAGAAGCATTGCTGTATGGTCAAGCCAATTTGATTCCCGAAACTGTGGAAGATTCTTATCCGCAGGAATTAAAATCATGGTATGATTACTTATCCTTAAAATACAAATTAAGTCAGCCAGTGATTGAAAATATTCAATTTTTTCAGCACCGCCCCGATAATTTTCCAACTATTCGATTGGCGCAGTTAGCCATGTTGTATCATTTGCAACGCAATTTATTTTCTAAAATAGTTGCCGCCAAAAATCTTTCCGAATTGCAATCAATTTTTGAATTATCAGTGAGTGGATATTGGAAAACACATTATAATTTTGATAAGCCAAGCCCTAAAAAAGATAAATCATTATCCAAAGATTTTATTAATTTACTCATAATAAATACGATTATTCCAATCAAATTTGCTTTTGCAAAAAGTCAGGGCAAAGAAAACGCAGAAATATTAATAAATTTGTTGAACACAATTCCGGGTGAGAAAAACAACATTATTGAAAAGTTTAGTACATTTGGAATTAAATCAAAAAACGCATTTCAAACACAAGCGTTGTTGCAGTTGAAAAATGAATATTGTAATTTAAAGAAATGTTTGCAATGCGCTATTGGCTTGGATTTGTTAAAAAATAAAAATGATTAATTCCATTCGTTACTTTTTTGAAAAACATGGATTTCATGTTTCCTCTCGCTTGGCAGATAAACTGGGCATGAGAGCCACGAGTGTGCGGTTGTTTTTTATTTACATTTCTTTCGTTACTGTTGGTTTAGGTTTCGGAATTTATTTAACCTTAGCTTTTTGGATAAAATTAAAAGATATGATTCGTTCCAAACGCTCTTCTGTTTTTGATTTGTAGATTTGAAATCTACCTCATTCATAAAATCCCTATTTTACTTTTCTAAAGAGCAGCGCATCGGTATACTTGTTTTATTTTTTGTAATTGTAATCTTACAAATTACATTTTGTGTTACCGATTTTAATCAGCCCCATCAAGTTTCACTTGAAGAAAAGCAATGGATTTTATTAGGAAAAAAATCTAAAGCAATCTCTAATTCCAACTCAGCACCCAATTATAAAGTTTATCCTTTCAATCCAAACTTTATTTCTGATGAAAAAGCCTATCGATACGGAATGACTTTGGAGCAAATAAAAAGGCTTCGAAATTTTAGAAACCAAGGAAAATTTGCCAATTCGGTAAAAGAGTTTCAAATGGTAACCGGTATTTCCGATAGCGTATTAAATGCGATGGCTCCTCATTTTAAATTTCCGGAATGGGTAACTAATCCGTCTTCAAATTATATCAAATCCAAATGGAAAGAATTTCCCAAAAAAGAAACATTAAAAGTTTTAGACATTAATTTGGCAACCAAAGAAGATTTAATGAAAGTGGTTGGAATAGGCGATGCGATATCAGATCGAATTATAAAGCAGAAAGAAATACTTGGCGGCTTTGTCTCGATGGATCAAATGACGGAAATATGGGGTTTGTCCCCTGAAGTAATTTATGATTTAAATAAATATTTTGTGATTAAATCAAATCCAAACATCAAGAAAATCAATATTAATTCTGCATCAATCAAAGAATTAGGTCAGTTTTATTATTTTAGATATCCCATTTCCAAAAATATTGTCTCCTATAGAAGTATGAATGGCGATATTAAAATTGAGGATTTAACAAATATTAAAGGTTTTCCTTTGGATAAAATCAAAATAATTGCCTTATATTTGGAATTCTAAATCAAAATTTCAAAATGCCCCTCCCATGAATGCGACCTATTTTACTGAAGAACATGAATTGTTTAGGCAAAGTTTAAAGGATTTCTTACAAAAAGAAGTGGTTCCACATATTGAAAAATGGGAAAAGACGGGCACAATTGAACGTTTCATTTGGAAAAAATTTGGTGAAATGGGATTCTTCGGGATTGCCTATCCGGAAGCCTATGGGGGTATGAACCTCGATTTGTTTTATACTGTTGTGTTCCTTGAAGAACTTCAAAAAATAAAATCTTCTGGCTTTGCTGCGGCGATGTGGGCACATGCGTATCTAGCAATGACTCATTTAAATGCTGAAGGAGATGAAAGAATCAAACAAGAATATTTAGCTCCGAGCATCTCGGGAGATAAGATTGGTGCCTTGTGTATAACCGAGCCTTTTGGCGGAAGTGATGTGGCAGGGATGCGAACTACAGCAGTTAAAAAAGGAAATAAATACATTATCAATGGATCTAAAACATTTATAACGAATGGTGTTTATGCTGATTATTATGTAGTTGCTGCTAAAACAAGTCCGGAACTTGGAAACAAGGGAATTAGTATTTTCTTAATGGACACCAATTGCCAGGGCGTTTCGGCAACAAAGTTGGATAAATTGGGTTGGAGAGCCTCTGATACAGCAGAAATTGCTTTTGATAATGTTGAAATTCCAGAAGAAAACTTAATGGGCGAAGAAGGTAAAGGCTTTCCCTATATTATGCAACATTTTGCGTTAGAGCGTTTGATTATGGCGGTTAATGCGCATGCAAGAGCAGAATATGCTATAGATTATACGCTCGATTATATGTCTCAAAGAGAAGCTTTCGGAACCAAAATTAATAAGTTTCAAGCGTTACGTCATACCATGGTTGATCACGCAACAGAGGTTGAGCATTGTAAAATATTTAATTATACTGCAGTTGCACGTTTAAATAAAGGCGAATATGTGGTGAAAGAAGCAACTATGGCAAAACTTAAGTCGACCAAAGTTGCTGACGAAGCCATTTATAGTTGCTTGCAAATGCTTGGTGGTTATGGCTACATGGAGGAATATCCATTGGCTCGATTATTAAGAGACAGCCGATTGGGTCCAATAGGCGGCGGAACTTCAGAGATCTTAAGAGAGATATTGTCTAAAATGATAATTGACAATCAAAATTACAAGCCAGCTGTAAAATAATTTGTAATTTATAATTCATAATTAAAAATAATTGTTACTTTTGCAGCCTTAACGAGAGGAGGTGTCTATATTATGTTAATTATACCAATTAAAGACGGAGAAAATATCGATAGAGCATTAAAGCGCTATAAAAGAAAATTTGATAAAACAGGAACTGTTCGTCAGTTGCGTGCACGTCAAGCTTTCATTAAACCTTCTGTTACCAATAGAATGAAAATCCAAAAAGCGGCTTACATTCAAAACATGAAAGACAAATTAGAAAGTTTATAATCAATTTTCTATTTAAATAATAATCGTTAGTAGTTAAAGTTTCATAACTTTGTTACTAACGATTTATTTTATGGGTTTATTTCAGATAAATCCCTTTCACTTTCTAACACTAATTCATGTCTTACCAAAAAGCTTTTCAAGAATACCTTCAACTCGAAAAAAATTATTCCTTGCATACGGTTACTGCCTATG
>JBILNU010000076.1:0-9045 GCA_044374815.1 Flavobacterium sp. | reverse complement strand
CCTTTGTCAACAAAAAAAGCAGTTTCAGCAACTGCGTTTTCTTTTGCTATTTTCAACAAGATTTCGTCTGACAACCAATTGTCAAGTGGCACCACACAAGCAGGATTTCCTCCAAAAATTGTGTCCGTAAATGCGTCAATTTGATATATGTTATGTTTCATTATGAACTGATTATAATTTCTGCCAATGTTTCGCCGATTAGCTATGTGACTGACTTTAAATTACTTACTTTCAATTTAGCACTGAACCCGACACTTTTGAAAGATGATATTGTGCATTCGTTCTTCATATTCTGTATGATAAAATTAGCTGTTTGTGAACTTACCTTTTTAAATTCAAGCTGTTTATTCTTAAGTTCATAAAAATACACCCATTCTTTGGACTAAAATTGTAATATTAATTAATATTGCTGCTAATTTTAATTCTATTCAACTTTAATTTTCTATTTTCTTTCCCAAGAGGGAATCAATCCACGTAATCCCATATCAACTACATTTTCTCCTGAATTCGCATCTACATCCCATTTACCATTTCCATTCACATCTATCCATTCAAAGCTTTTGTTAATAGATAAATTCATTGTTATTTCAATATTTTTGTTTTCATTATTATTGATAATCAATTTATTAGAAAATTTTCCTGTTACTACACAAGAACCTGAAGGTATAGGTGAGGTAGCAAATAATGGATTAGGAACGGTTGTTGCTCCTTCTGGGATTTGTCCTGTTTGAACACCTGAAATAGATTCAAAACCCCAATACCCCTGTTTTTTATTTGCATTGACTGTTTGGGTTTGGTTTTTTATTTTATAGGAAGTTATATAATTGTTAAAACCAACAAAGCTTGCAATGGTTCCAGTGTAGGGTAAACTGTTGTAATAAAACTGAACATCATAATTTTGGTAAGATAATGATAATCGAACCCATTCATATTCTCCAGGAGCAACATCTTTTAATGGAATTTCCAAATAAACTTCGTTTGAATTCTTTACGATAGATTTAGAAAAATCTATTGCATTTTCTCCTCCTAAATTTGTTTCTGGTGCGTGAAAAATAATTTCTCCATTTCCCAATGAAGTAAATGGTCCTTGAGCTAATTCAAGATAGTGTGCGGCAATACCATTAAAAATTGGTGTTTGACCTGCATTTCCTATTGGTAAAGATACAGGACTACCATTATTACCTAATCTTACTTGGTTTTCATTCATAACTAATTTGACTATTAGTTTTGGCTCTGTATCTTGTATGTTTTCATCTTTTGAACAAGAAAAAAATATTATTAAAGTTGATAATAGAATATGTAAATTTTTCATTTGTTAGTAAATTAATTGTTTTTGTTATGAATAAACTATTATTATTTATTTGGAATGATTATTAACTTTTCTCGACTTCTCGTCAGTTGTGAAGTTCGGAACTTTTTATTTTTTATTTAAGATATAAATTCTTGAGAAAAGTATACGTGATCTCAACACTAAATACCGATTTGTAAAAAGTGAATGCTTCTTCGGCATTTCCATTAAAGTTGATGTGTGGATTGATTTGAGCCATAAAATTATTTTAGAACATGATGCGCCAATACCTTTTGCACATCATACACATTCACCGATTTATTGAATTGTTTTTTAATACTTGGTTGTGCTTCACTTGAAATCCAAATTTTTAATTCGGCATCCAAGTCAAATGTACCTGCGGTTTCAATACTAAATCTAGAAATGCTTTTGTAGGTAATGGATTTGTATTCCGTTTTGCTCCCGGTAATTCCTTGAATATCAATTAATATAAGTCTTTTATTAGTGAAGATAAACGTATCACGAATAAGTTTGAAACCCAATTCTATTTCTTCTCCGTCTGTAAGTAATTGACCGAATTTTTTTGTTAATTCTTCTTGGCTTACCGCACCTGCGTTACCAAGTAAAGCTGAAAATAATCCCATTTTATTGTGTTTTTTTAATTTGTTTCAAAATAATAAAAAATAAACCACAAAACCAAAGTGACTTTTATATCTTCTCTTGCAGTGCTTTAATCTCATCACGCAATTTAGCTGCCTGCATAAAGTCGAGTTCCTTGGCTGCTTTTTCCATGGCTTTTCGGGCTTCCCTAATTTTCTTTTCAATTTCGGGTTTGGATAAGTATAAACTTTCCGGTTCTGCCGCTTTTAAAGCTTGGTTTTCGTAGTATTGGGTTGAAACCGAGTGATTGCCTAAAGCGTTACCCAAACTTTTATTAAGTGCTTTGGGTTGGAGGTTATTTTGGGTGTTGTAATTGATTTGTTTTTCGCGGCGGTAGTTAGTTTCATCAATGGTTTTTTGCATAGAGGCCGTAATCTTGTCTCCATACATAATGGCTTTCCCATTAATGTTTCGCGCGGCTCTACCTACCGTTTGCGTAAGCGATCGATGGCTTCGTAAAAAGCCTTCTTTATCGGCATCTAAAATAGCCACAAGCGAAACCTCGGGTAAGTCCAATCCTTCACGAAGTAAATTCACACCAATCAATACATCAAACAATCCTTTACGCAAATCCTGCATGATTTCTACACGCTCCAAAGTATCTACATCGCTATGAATATAGCGACAACGAATGGAAACTTTGGTCAAGTATTTCGTTAATTCTTCAGCCATACGCTTGGTCAGTGTGGTCACTAATACGCGCTCATCTAGTTCGCAACGCTGGTGAATTTCTTCAATTAAATCATCAATTTGATTCAGACTTGGCCGCACTTCAATTATAGGATCCAGCAATCCGGTTGGGCGAATTACCTGTTCTACATAAACACCTTCTGTTTTTTGTAATTCATAATCGGCAGGTGTTGCCGAAACATAAATGACTTGGTTTTGCAGACTCTCAAATTCTTCAAACTTCAACGGGCGGTTGTCCATGGCAGCGGGAAGTCGGAAACCATATTCTACCAAGTTCTCTTTACGGCTTCGATCGCCACCATACATGGCATGCACTTGCGAAATGGTTACATGGCTTTCATCCACTACCATCAAGAAATCATCAGGGAAATAATCCAACAAACAGAACGGACGCGTACCGGGAAGACGGCGGTCTAAATAGCGGGAATAATTCTCAATTCCGGAGCAATAGCCCAATTCGCGAATCATTTCTAAGTCGAAATTGGTGCGTTCTTCCAGTCGTTTGGCTTCCAGGTGTTTGCCAATTTCTTTAAAATAATCGACTTGTTTTACCAAATCTTGTTGGATATCCCAAATAGCAGCTTGCAACACATCTTGCGAGGTTACAAACATGTTGGCGGGATAGATGGTTAAGTTTTCGTATTTTTCAACTACTTGTGAAGTTTTCACATCGAAGACTTCAATTTCTTCAATTTCATCTCCAAAAAAATGAATTCGAAATGGATCGTCACCATAACTTGGAAAGATTTCGAGGGTGTCGCCTTTAATTCGGAAGTTACCCGGACCAAAATCGGCTTCGGTTCTTGAATACAAACTTTGCACCAATTGGTGTAATAATTTGGTACGGGAGATGATTTGATTTTTGTCAATTTTAATCACATTCTTTTGAAACTCCACTGGATTTCCAATTCCGTAAAGGCACGAAACCGAAGAAATCACAATAATATCTCTTCGCCCCGAAAGCAAAGCCGAAGTGGTGCTCAAACGAAGTTTCTCAAGTTCTTCATTGATCGATAAGTCTTTTTCAATATAGGTTCCCGTTACCGGAATAAACGCTTCGGGTTGGTAATAATCGTAATACGATACAAAATATTGTACTGAATTATTCGGAAAAAATTGCTTGAACTCCGAATACAATTGTGCGGCGAGAGTTTTATTGTGAGCCAAAACCAACGTAGGTTTTTCTACATTTTGAATCACATTAGCAACTGTAAATGTTTTTCCCGAGCCGGTTACTCCGAGTAAAGTTTGGTATTTTTCGCCATTAAGAATCCCTTTTGAAAGTTTTTCAATGGCTTGTGGCTGATCGCCTGTAGGTTTGTAATCGGATACGACTTGGAATTTCATAGAAAATTATTCGACTCACAAAGTTAACGAAGTTTCGTTTAAAAAGGATTGTTTTTAATCGATACATTCCAATAACAAAAGATCACCCGTTTCATGAGTAATAGTAACGATTCCGTCTTGGGCGACATGGTTGCTATTTCCCAGTCGATAACCTAAAATTAAGTCGTCATTTTGCAAGGAATAAAATAAATTCTGACTTGTGATTCCAGTTACTTTTCCAACAGGAATTAACGAAATAGGCGTGTTGGCGGTATACCATTTTTCGAATCTTTTTGGCAAAAGGAATATTTTAGAATGGTCGTCAATAATTACAATTTTAATTTTATCTCGGTAGGAAACGATGCTGGTAATATTAGCAAGTGTATGATCGGCTCTTTTTCCTGTTGCCCAAACAATATTAACTGCTTTATGTCCTTTTTCAACCAAATAGTCAAGCGCCTTTTCTAAGTCGGTTTTTTCTTGATTTGGTCCGTGTACAATCTCAAGTGGATATTGTTTTTCCTTGTAGATTTCGGGGTCAAAATCACCATCAAAATCACCCAAAAGCACATCTACTTTTATATCCAATTGCAAAACACGATCGATGGCATTGTCTAAAACCACCACTATAGGAGACCATTCTAAGAGTTGTCCTAATAATTCAAAACTGCAAGAAGCTCCATTAGCAATGATTAATGCAGGTTCTTGGTCGTCGCGAACAATGTGGTGTGAGGACATATATTAGGTTTAGGGTCTTTGGTCTTGGGTTTAAGTTTTTTGTTTAAGGTTTAAAAGTTTAATTGATTACTTCCAATTTCCATATTTAATTTACGATGTAATTTCTGGTATCAATTTCTGATAAATGAAAATAACCTAACGGATAGTTATTTTCGTCTGTTTGGTTCATTATGTTTCCACGAAGTGTTGCCGGTGGAGTAGAGAATGGGCTTCCGCCACTACCACTTGCTGAAATATTGATCAATTTACTCATGTAATTGTAATAGCGTAAGGGAATTCCTTGCAAACTAAAAAATAGTTCATCGCCTGATTTTATAACTATATTTGAATAAAGTCCAAACATTTGATTTCCATTAAAAAACTCATCCTTTTGAGCTCTAAATTTCGGAGCAACATCAGATGGGTTTTTTATACCGATAAGATAATTGTTAACCTCTGCGCCATTATCTTGAAAAAAGAATTTCACCTGAATGATATCGCCACCAAAACCTTGAACGGTATTTTGTTCGACAGAATCAATAGTTGGAGTAGCCAATAATTTTTCTGTTGCAGTGTAGAATTGGCCTGCATATTGAATATTTAAAGTGTAGGTTTCATTAATCGCAGGAACGAAATTAGTACAAACATATTCTCCGGTATTTGGAGTTTCAGTAAATACAAAAACCGTATTTGCGCTATTGCTAACCGTAACCGTAGCACCAGAAACCACCGGAATAGTCGAGCTATAAAAATCGGTAGTGGTGGTAAGTTTTATTTTTTGGGTGCTACCCGATGTGCCCTTTTGCCATAAAATATTGGCATCAATTACCAATTTAGGATTGGCGGTATCTAAAGGAATATCCACTTTGGTTTCACAACTTGCAAATAATACGATTACTAAAAGGAAGATGATATTTTTCATTTTATTAGAATTTAAAGTTATAAGAAACCGCAGGGACGATTCCAAAAATAGAAAGTTTGATTGCCTCATTTTGCCCCGAATCTTGGTTTTGACGGAAACTAATGGATGCTGCATTTTTTCGAGCATAAAGGTTGTAAATACTGAATACCCATTCGCGTTTCCATTTTCTTGATTCATTTCTTTTTGGAGTTAGTGTAGCTGAAATATCTAAATGATGGTATAGCGGTAAATTGTTTTCATTTCTTAATCCATAGCTAGGAACGGTAACACCTTGGTAGGTATATTGACCGTTTGGATAGGTTACTGGTTGCCCTGATTGTAAAATAAAATTAGCACCAAAAGTCCACTTAGTGTTCCATTTATAAGAACTTGTAATCGCTAAATTATGAGTTTTGTCATAACCAGAACGGTACCAATTTCCATTATTGATTCCTGTTTCTTCAGCAGTTCTCCCCGGAGTTCTTTGCTCTGAACGGGATAGGGTATAGGCAATCCAACCATTAAATTTTCCAGTATTTTTTCGTAGCATAATTTCCAATCCGTACGAACGCATTTCCCCATTTAAGATTACTTGTTCGATGGCTTCATTTGCAATTAAATCCGCACCATCAATATAATCCATACGGTTTTGAATTTTTTTGTAATAACTTTCTACTTCAAGAGAATAGGCATCATTTTTAAAATTAGTAAAATAACCAATTGCAACCTGATCAGCAATTTGAGGTTTGATGTAGCTGTCGCTTGGCGTCCATATATCTAATGGTGTTGGCGAAGCAGTGTTAGATACCAACTGTAAATATTGAACCATTCTGTTGTAACTGGCTTTTACTGATTTGTTTTCAGAAAATTCATAAGCAACTGAAAAACGAGGCTCCAAATTATCATAGTTGGCCATCGATTTGTTTTTACCATAAAATTCGGTTCCAATGGGTGTTGCTTTTTCATAAATTTTCAAATCTGAATCGAATGTCACCGCTTGATTATTGGCGTAAATATTCTTGGTAAAGCTTCCTAATCTTGAAAACATACTGTACCTTACACCGTATTCTACATTTATTTTATCATTAATTTTTTGTTCAGCATCCAAATAGATGGCTGGCTCAAATGCATATTTTTTTTCAATTTGCTTAAAATTTATACTTGAGGTAGAGCTGGATGGGCTAATAGTTCCCGGATTAAAGTCATAATAAATGGCGTTGGCACCAAAATTCAATTTGATTTTGTCATTTAAATAATATTTGAAATCGTATTTTATATTATAATTTTGAATTCCTGAATCCCAATTAAATCCGATTAGATCTAAATTTAAACCATAATAGTAATCACTATAAATCATAGATAAATTTGAAAATAATTTATCTGAGTACAAATGATTCCAACGTAAATTTAAAATTGAATTACCATAAGTATTTACAAAACTTTGGTTTATAGAAAAAACATCTCTTCCAAAATAACCAGACAAGTAAAGGCTGTTATTTTTATTAAACTTATAATTTAACTTTGTGTTTAAGTCGTAAAAATAAGCTGAGTTTTTATTGTTTGATAGTTTTAAAAACAGATGAGCATAAGAAGCTCTTCCTCCAATTAAAAAGGAACCTTTGTCTTTTACAATTGGACCTTCAGCAAGTAATCTACTAGATATTAATCCGATTCCTCCATTCATATGAAAAGAATTGCTGTTTCCGTCTTTTTGATAAATATCCAAAACCGATGAAGCTCTTCCTCCAAAACGAGCGGGAATACCACCTTTGTATAATTTTAAATCTTTGATGGCATCGGGATTAAAAACCGAAAAGAAACCAAATAAATGCGAAGAATTAAAAATTGTTGCTTCGTCCAATAAAATTAGGTTTTGATCGGCACCACCACCACGAACATTAAAACCCGATTGACCTTCGCCAGCATTGGTTACGCCTGGTAAGAGTAAAATAGACTTAATAATATCTACCTCACCCAAAACAACTGGCATTTGCTTTATGGTTGCAATTGACAATTTGTTTACACTCATTTCGGGTTTTCTAGTATTGGTTTTGTTCTTTTCTGTAAAAACGACTTCCTTTAACACTTGTCCAACTTCAGCTATTTGGAAATCTTTACGAATTTTTTTTGTAAGTGAAATTTTCTCTGTGGTACTTTCATAACCAACATAACTAATAGTTATTTCATAGTCTCCTTTTGGCAGGGTTAGAGAATAAAAGCCATATTCATTAGTAGTTGTAAATGCCTTTAATTCTTTTACTGCAACGCTTACTCCAATTAAAGTTTCGTTATTTTTTTTATCAGAAATGGTCCCGCTAATTGTAATTTTTTCTTGAGAAAATCCAAAGGTTCCATAAAGAAAAAGTAGTAGAAACACCACTTTATTTAGTAATTGCATAGTATTTTATTTTGAATTGCAAATTTTACAAATTTAATCAATAAATGCTTTCTAACTAATGTTAATGATTGGTTAATAATTAATAGGAGGTAATTTTTTTTTAAATACATTTACATAATTAATATTTGGTATGAAAAATTGTATTTTTCTATTTATTTTAATTTGTTTTTCCTATTCCGCTTCTGCTCAATTTGAAGCGTCAAAGCGAAAAATAAACATTTCTGCTAAACCTGATAAGAATCTTAATCAGAAAGCTACTGTACCTGAAAAAGTAACAACATCATTATTTCCAGAAATAAAATTCCAAAGTCAACTTCCAAAAAATCCAGACGATAAATTCTTGAAAGGATTGCCAGAAATTCCGAAAGTAGGAGTGGATCAAAATCCTAAATCGTATGCTTTAAAAACTCCTGCTGAAGATTACACTGAAAAATTTAATGAGCAACTTAAAGAAGATGGTATTCGACCAGAATTATACAATCGGGATATGAATTTAGGAAAATTTGTGGTGTATACTCAAAAAGTAAATTTGAACTCAAGAGATTATGGAGCAATTGATGGTGATTTAGTTCGAGTATGGGTTAATGGAAAAATGTATGTACCCCAAGTTTATTTAGATTCGAAGTTTAAAGAGATTGTTTTAGATCTAGAAAAAGGAATGAATATCATAGAAATTGAAGCCTTAAATTATGGTGAGCTTTCACCAAATACTGGACAGTTTGCTTTTTATGATGCTAATAAAGATTTCATAACCAATCAATACTGGAATTTAGGTATTGGCTTTAAAGCCCGAATCACTATTGAATACATAGAGAAGATTTTAAAGAGAAGAGATGAGAAATAAGAAATAAAAAAGACGACCTAGAGTCGTCTTTTTTATTAAAATTAGAATAGTAATTCTATTTCAATTTACTCATAATCGCATTAAAAGTTCCGCTTGGGCGCATCGCTTTAAATAACAAATCTTGGTTTGGTTTGTAATAGCCACCTATTTCTTGAGGTGCACCTTGTGCACCAATTAATTCTGAATTGATTTTTGTTTCGTTTTCAGTTAATTCTTTTGCA
>JBILNU010000161.1:0-2730 GCA_044374815.1 Flavobacterium sp. | reverse complement strand
TAGAACTTTAATTGGTGCTACAAACCCAGCTGAAGCGGCTGAAGGTACTATCCGTAAAAAATATGCAACTTCAATTGGAGAAAATGCAGTTCACGGATCTGATTCTGATGAAAATGCAGCTATTGAAAGTGCCTTCCATTTTGCAGGAAGAGAGCAATTTTAATTAAGAGTTTATATAAATATAAAATCCCATTTCAATGAAATGGGATTTTTTTATAGCTTTTCTTCAAACTTAAATCACTTATCTCAACACCACCTCTTTCACAATTTCTTTTTTCAATTCCTCATTAATCAGGGCAATGATTTTTTGCTTGCCATAACTTAATTCTTCACGCAATACAGCCGAAGTTAGTTTAACATACAAAGTGCTTCCCTTTAAAATAACTTCTTGGGTGTAGCTATTTACTCCGTTTCCCATGAGGCTTTTCCATGCTTTTTCCACATCAATTTTATCCATACCTGTTTCCAGTTTATTTTGCTGAATAAATTGTTGCAACACTTCAGATATCGAACTTTCGTTACTTTGTCTTTTTGCCATTATTTTATTGAAAAAGGGACTTGTCTTTTATAGTGGTATTCTAAATTATCTTTGTTTTTTAAAACTAAAACACTGTCTTGTATTTCAAGAATTTCTTCTTTCCATTTCCCGTAAGTAGTGGTGTAATTAATATAAAACACTCCATCTTTATTGGAAACTTTAATATCCTCCTTAATATCATTAGTTAAATAAGTTCCGTCCAATTGTGGCATCACCTTTTGGCGAAAGCCCGAATTATTTTTTAAAGAAAAAAAATCGATGGTTTCATTAACCTTGTATTCTTTCTTACCTCCTTGCGGAAGTTCTACTTTTTGAATTTCCCAATAACCATTAATCTTTACCAAATCGGCTTCATTTACCGAAGGTTTACAAGAAAGAAATAAGAAGCTCAACAGAAAAAAAAGAAGTGTGTTTTTCATAATTCAAATAAAAAGATAAAATTACAATTAATTTTAAGGAATAAAAAAGTAATTTTGAATAAACCTTTTGAAATATTAATTGTCAAAGAAATAAAATTTATTTCATGAAAAAAGTTCTATGCTTAATATCAATTTTACTTTTTAGTTTTGGATGTAGTTCCAACAATAACTCCGATAATAATACTACAACTGTAGGGGATAGCATGTACTTTCCTCCAAGCGATGGAAGTACCACATGGGAAACTAAATCTATTGCAGCACTTGGTTGGAATGCCAATGCAGTACAACCTTTATTGGATTATTTGCAATTAAAAAACTCAAAATCGTTCATAATATTGGTTAATGGGAGAATTGTGATGGAGAATTATTTTAATGGACATTCTGCTACTACAGCTTGGTACTGGGCAAGTGCAGGAAAAACATTAACCGCAACAGTAACCGGTATTGCAGAACAAGAAGGTTATATAAACACAAACAATAAAGTTTCAGATTATATTGGATTAGGATGGACTAGTGCGCCCATAGCTAAAGAAAATTTAATTACTTGTAAGCACTTATTATCAATGTCTTCGGGACTTGATGATTCTCTAGGTGATAATGTGTCGCCGGCCAATTTACAGTATGTAGCTAATGCAGGAACGCGTTGGGCTTATCATAATGTATATGTAAAATTACAAGATGTAGTTGCTCAAGCGACAGGACAAACTTGGAATAATTATTTCAATACCAAACTAAGAGATAAACTTGGTATGACCGGTGGATTGTGGGTAAATGGTACCGAAGGAACCCGAACTTATTGGAGCACCACCAGAAATATGGCACGTTTTGGATTGATGGCTTTAAATAAAGGAAAATGGAACGGGACAACCGTAATTAATGAAACCTACTTTAATTTGGCTACAACAACTTCGCAAACTATCAACCAATCGTATGGGTATTTATGGTGGTTAAATGGAAAATCAAGTTACCGTTTACCACAAAGTCAATTTCAATTTAGCGGAAGTATTATTCCAAGTGCTCCAAGTGACATGTATGCAGCATTGGGGAAAAACGATCAAAAAATTTATGTCGTTCCTAGTAAAAAAATGGTTGTAATTCGAATGGGAGATGCTGCAGACGCAGTAAATACGGCATTATCCGATTTTGATGATGTGCTTTGGCAAAAAATTAATGCACTATATCAATAATTGAACTTTCTAAAACTTCGAATTAAAAAACTTAATTAGGGCGTAAATAAACACTACAAAAGTGGTTAATTGCAATCCCATAGCTATAGTTGGGAGTTTATATTCAATTATTTTAGATACAATCTCAGCTCCAATACAAAGCAAAATTAAGATTAGAGGAGACGCTGATTTGAAAAAAGTAATTATTTTGTTCATTGCAAATTAATTAAAGAAACTATCCACAAACTCATATTTGTTAAATACTTGTAAATCTTCTATTCCTTCACCAACACCAATATATTTTACAGGAATTTGAAATTGATCGGATATACCAATTACTACTCCACCCTTAGCCGTACCATCTAATTTAGTAACTGCTAAACAAGTAACTTCGGTAGCGGCAGTAAATTGTTTGGCTTGTTCGAATGCATTTTGTCCTGTTGAACCGTCTAATACTAACAATACATCATGTGGCGCATCCTCGGAAACTTTTTGCATCACACGTTTCACTTTAGACAATTCACTCATCAATCCAACTTTGTTATGCAAACGACCTGCGGTATCAATGATTACCACATCTGCATTTTGAGAAACGGCACTTTGTAAG
>JBILNU010000160.1:0-2738 GCA_044374815.1 Flavobacterium sp. | reverse complement strand
CTTTGAATGTGAGGAGGCTATAGAGGTGTTAAAGAATTCGGCAGAAGCTATTTTCTTTATGCGATTCAAATCAAAAAACGGCAAAATGTATTTTAAGGTTATTGTAGATGAAAAAGAAATAGCCGTAAGTAGAAGATACAATACCCAATTCATAATGGAGAAAGGGATTGCCGAAATCACTAGATCCCTTCATAAATCTGAAATATTAGATTTTTCTGTTCCAGCAGATGTCTTTCCTCCTGCAGAAGATATTTTCGGGTAAAGTAATTAAATAAGGCAAGTTTGTATGAGCTTGTAGAAGAATTTAAGCATAAAAAAAGCTCCGCATTGCGGAGCTTTAATTTTTTAAATTAGAAACTAGGTTCTAATTATTTTTTTGCAGCTTCAGCAGCTTCAGCAGGAGCAGCAGCTTCAGCAGGAGCAGCAGCAGTTGTGTCAACTTTTGCAGTATCAACTACAGCAGCAGTATCAACAGCAGCAGTGTCAACAGCAGTTGTGTCAGCAGCAGCAGCGTCAGCGTTTTCAGATTGTTTACAAGATACTACAGTTAATGCAGCAATTACAGCTAAACTTAAAAATACTTTTTTCATCTTAATTTAATATAAAAGGTTAATTATTAATTCGGAGCAAAGATATAATTTTTTTTTATTGAAAAAACTTTTATTTCACTTTTTTAAAATTTTCTCCTTGAATTCCGCTTTTTTATTATCAATATTCATGCCAAACTTAAAGAAAAGTTAAAATTTATTTCTTTAAGGTAGTTTGGATGATCTTCAATTCGTTTATAAGATTCTGAGCACCAGCATATTTATCAATAATAAATAGTACATAACGGGCATCTACCATAATGTTTCTACAAATTTCTGGTGAGTAGAAAATATCACTCATGGTTCCTTCCCATACTCTATCAAAATTCAAGCCAATTAAATTTCCGTTGGCATCCAAAGCAGGACTCCCCGAATTCCCTCCTGTGGTATGATTGGTTGCGATAAAACACACCGGCATTTTGCCTTTAACACCATAGTTTCCATAATCTTTAGCTTGATATAAATCGACTAGTTTTTTTGGAACATCAAATTCATAATCCCCCGGAATGTATTTTTCCATAACACCATCTAATGTAGTAAACGGCTCATAATAAACCGCATCATTTGGTTCATATCCTTTCACTTTTCCGTAAGTAACTCGCAGTGTGCTATTGGCATCAGGGAAGTTTCTTTGTTTTGGAAACAACTCCAAGATGGCTTTCATATAAGTTCTTTGTGTAGCGATATTTTTTAAATTAAGTGCGTCATAGGTTGGCGCTACTTTTTTAGAATAAGCCTCGGCCATTGCTTTTATTAATTGATATCCAATATCGTTATTTAGTTTTTCTATAACGGTTTTAGAATCGCCTTCTAGTAATTCTCTAAACGATTTTAAAGAGGTTAGTTTCGAATTACTGAAAATTGACTCAGTTAACTTGGTGGCATCCGCATTCATCAAACTTTCTGGCAGGAATTTCTTTGGTGATTTTGTCGCATACAAATGAATTAATTGCTCAAAAACATTTTTGTCTACTTCGGCATTGTAATCTTTATAGAATTCATCAATTCCGCTTGAAAGAGTGTTTTTTCTATCGGTAAATGATTGTTCTCCTTTTGAAGCAAGCAATTGTTCTAATTGATATAATTTATATCCAACCGATAATATTTCTGTATTTCGTAAAGCCACTTCGGTAAAGTAATCTCGTGCCAAAGCATAGTCTTTAATTTCGGTATAATTTTTTTCAAAATCAGAAAGTAAATTTCCGTATTCTACTTGTTTGCCCAATTGAATTACTTTTTCTTGGAATTCTTTTTCAAATTTTTGTTTTGCTGCAACTGCATTCGCTTTTTTCAAACCTTTGGTTTCACCCATCCATTTTTTCCAATAATTTGCAACACCTGCATATTTGGATGCATACTGAATTTTAATGGCTTGGTCTTTTCTCATAAAGCGATCTTGCACTTTTAGCGCCGCATCACGTACTTCAATTTTAGCAGGATTTAAAGTCTCTACAATTTGATTTACGGCCACCGATGGCAAGTATTCTTGTGTTCTTCCTGGGTAACCCATCACCATGGTAAAGTCGTTTTCTTTTACTCCTGAAATAGAAATTGGGAAGAATTTTTTAGGTTTATAAGGAACATTGTCTTTTGAATAGGCAGCTGGATGGTTGTTTTTATCGGCATAAATTCTAAACAAAGAGAAATCTCCGGTGTGTCTTGGCCAAACCCAGTTATCGGTATCCGAACCAAATTTTCCAATGGAGCTAGGTGGTGCTCCAACAAAACGAATGTCTTTAAATGTTTCGGTTACAAATAATAAATATTGATTTCCATCATAAAAAGTTCTGATTTTGTTCTCTTGCCATGATTCTTTTGGAAGTGTATTACTTAAAGAAGAAATATTATCTTGAATTTTCTTTTGCTTTTCGGCTTCTGTAGCAAGCGTTGCAACGCCTTCCAGTACTTTAGTAGTAACATCTTCAATGCGAATTACAAACATAACCGTCATGTTGGGATTGGTTAATTCGTCTTCCATTTTATATGCCCAAAAGCCATCACGAAGGTAATCGTGCTCCACAGTAGAATGGTTTTGAATGGCGTCAAATCCGCAATGGTGGTTGGTTAATATCAATCCTTTATCCGAAATGACTTCGGCAGTACAACCGCCATCAAATTGCGGAACGGCATCTTTAAGGCTTGATTGGTTGA
>JBILNU010000075.1:0-9105 GCA_044374815.1 Flavobacterium sp. | reverse complement strand
TATATTCTGCAACTATTTTACTACAGAAAATTTTAAAAAATAACGCTTTTTTATGCAACTCTTGCTTTTCTACTTTTTAACCCCTTGATTCTATGAAGGTTGTTATCCACACTTTTTCTTTAAAAAACAAAAAATATTTTCTAAATCTCACTCTCCTAGCCCTGATTGAGACGGTAGCGCTTGCTTGTCTCAAGCAAAACTAAAGACGAAAGCAGGAACTAGCTTTGCAAAAAAAAACCAGGATTCGCTCCAAATAATAAGAAAAAGCATACTTTTGTGTTTCCAATTTTTATGACATGAAAAAACTACAGATGGTTGACTTAAAAAGTCAATATGAAAAAATAAAAGCCGAAGTAAATGCGTCTATTCAAGAGGTTTTAGACACAAACACCTATATAAACGGACCTTTGGTTCACCAATTTCAAGCTGATTTAGAAAAATATTTGGGAGTAAAACATGTTATTCCGTGTGCAAATGGGACCGATGCGTTGCAAATTGCAATGATGGGATTGGATTTAAAGCCAGGAGATGAAGTGATTACGGCCGATTTTACTTTTGCGGCTACAGTAGAAGTGATTGCCTTGTTGCAATTGACTCCGGTTTTAGTTGATGTGGATATTAACAATATGAATATTTCGCTAGACGGAATTCGCAAAGCAATTACCCCAAAAACAAAAGCGATTGTTCCGGTGCATTTGTTTGGTCGTGCAGCCAATATGGATGCGATTATGGAAATTGCAGCAGAGCATAACCTTTACGTTATTGAGGACAACGCGCAAGCTATTGGTGCAAACTATTCTTCTAAAGATGGTTCTAAAAAGAAAGTTGGAACTATTGGACATGTAGGGGCTACTTCGTTTTTTCCTTCTAAAAATTTAGGTTGTTATGGCGATGGTGGTGCAATTTTTACCAACGATGATGCTTTGGCGCATAAACTTAGAGGAATTGTAAATCACGGAATGTACGAGCGTTACCACCATGATGTAGTAGGGGTAAACTCGAGGTTAGACAGCATACAAGCGGGCGTATTAAAAGCAAAATTATCACACTTAGACACTTATAATAAAGCGCGTCAAGAGGCGGCTAGAAAATACAGTTTGGCATTAGGAATTAACAAAAATATCATTGCACCAACTATTTGTGATGCTTGTGATTGTCATGTATTTCATCAGTATGTGATCCGAATTACAAATGGAAAACGCGATGGTTTATTAGCACATTTACAAGAAAAAGGGATTCCGTGTGCGATTTATTACCCTATTCCATTACACAGTCAGAAGGCCTATGCCGATGCACGATACAAAGAGGAAGATTTTCCAGTAACCAATAAATTATGTGATGAAGTGATTGCGTTACCAATGCATACCGAATTGGAAGACGATCAAATTAAATTCATCACAGATAGCGTTTTAGAATACGTAAACTAAATACAATGAAAATAGTTGTTACCGGAGGATTAGGTTTTATTGGATCACACACCGTAGTGGAATTACAAAATGAGGGTTTTGAGGTGGTGGTAATTGACAATCTTTCCAATTCATCGGAAGGTGTTTTAGACGGAATAGTAAACATAACCGGAAAACGACCTGTTTTTGAAAAAATAGATTTACGTGATAAAGCTGCAGTTCAAAACTTCTTTAAAAAGCATCAAGATGTATCGGGAGTAATTCATTTTGCAGCCTCAAAAGCTGTTGGCGAAAGCGTAGGAAATCCGCTACTTTATTATGAAAACAACATCAATTCGTTGGTGTATATTTTACAAGAATTAAAAGAGTTACCAAATTCCAATTTTATATTTAGTTCTTCTTGTACGGTTTACGGTCAAGCCGAAAAAATGCCTATCACCGAAGATGCTCCCATTCAGGCAGCAATGTCTCCCTATGGAAACACAAAACAAATTGGTGAAGAAATAATAACTGATTCAGCAAAAGTAACCAACATCAACTCTATTTTACTTCGTTATTTCAACCCAATTGGCGCACATCCAAGTGCTGAAATTGGAGAATTACCGCTTGGGGTTCCTCAAAATTTAGTGCCTTTTATTACACAGACAGCTATTGGATTAAGAGAAAAATTATCCGTTTTTGGAAGTGACTACCCTACGCCTGATGGCACAGCAGTGCGTGATTACATTCATGTTGTAGATTTGGCGAAAGCCCATGTAATTGCCTTACAACGCTTGTTAAACAAACAAAACACCGAAAAAGTAGAAGTGTTTAATTTGGGCACAGGAACCGGAAGTTCGGTTTTGGAAGTAATTCAAGCCTTTGAAAAAGTTTCGGGCAAGAAATTAAATTACCAAATTGTTGGCAGAAGAGAAGGTGATGTAGTCACTGCTTATGCCAATACCGATAAAGCCCATAACGTTTTGGGTTGGAAAACCCAATCTAGTTTGGAAGAAGCATTAGCAAGTGCTTGGAAATGGGAACAAAAGATTAGAAACTAGAAAATAATACAGATAAGCACATTAACATCTTAACTTTTGTATGAGCCAAAAACCCGATTTTATATTATTATTTTCTTTAATAGTTGTAGGGGTAGTTTGGGGAACAACCTATTTAGGTATTCGTGTTGCAGTAGAAACAATTCCACCTTGGTTTGTAACTTCAATTAGACATGGAATTGCTGCATTTTTTTCGTTAGGAATTTTGCTTTTTAGAAACCAATTAACTTGGATTGGTTGGGATAATTTGAAATACCAATTAATTCCGTCCTTATTAATGATAGTATTAGCTAATGGTTTTACTACTATAGCAGAACAAACAGTGCCTAGTGGATTGACATCTATAATGAGCGCTTTATCTCCAGTAACTATTTTTATTGGGAGTGTGTTATTTGGAATACAAAAACCAAGTTGGAAAGGACTAATTGGAACATTACTTGGATTTCTTGGAGTCATTTTTATTTTCAGAAATGGCCTTGAAGATTTATTAGACCCTAACTACAAAACTGGAATATTGTTTCTTAGTATTGCTATAATTTGCTGGTCCTACGGCACGATATATTCTAAAAAACATACCCATAAATCCAATAATATTGCACTTAATTTATTCTACCAATTTTCTATATCTTCAATTATTCAATTAGGACTAGCAATAATTTTTTCTTCGGATACAGATGTTGGTTCATGGAGTTCACGAAGTATTTTTGCTCTATTGTATTTAGCATTTTTTGGCTCAGTATTAGCTTTTTTCTGTTACCATTATGCATTAAAGAGAGTTACGGCTATTCAAGTATCCATACTCAATTATGTAAATACAATAATTGCATTGTTTTTAGGTTGGCTATTGCTTGATGAAGTAATAACAATCGATTTAATTATAGCAACACTATTGATCATTTTAGGTGTCTTCATTATCAACTATAAAAGACAAGGTACAATCCAAGAATAAAAAAATCCTCACAATCTGTAAATTGTAAGGATTTTAATTAATTTTTAGCTGCTTTTTCTTTTACTTTTTTGGCTTCCAATTCAACTTTTTCTGCACCTTTTTCAATAAGTTGTTTTGCTTTTACTTTTGAAGTATCAATTGCACTTTGAGCTTTTTCTGCTACTGAATCAATAGACTCTTTCATTTCTGTGTCTACTGCTACAGATGCTTCTTTTACTTTTTCTTTAGTTTCTTCTTTACAAGAAACCAAAGCTATTGCGATAGCTAGGGATAGGATTATATTTTTCATTTTGCACTATTTTATATAAAATGTAAGCAAAAATACTGCCAAAAAAAAATCCCTAGAAATACTATTCCTAGGGATTAAATTATAAGGAGGATAAATTAAGCATTGTGCGTTACTGCTTCTCTATCTATTTTATTTACTAATCCAACTAATACTTTACCAGGTCCAACTTCGGTAAAACTTGATGCTCCATCAGCTATCATTTGTTGTACTGATTGGGTCCATTTTACAGGGGCAGTTAATTGAATAATAAGGTTTTTCTTAATTTCTTTAGGATCAGAAACAGCGCTTGCAGTGACATTTTGATATACTGGACAAATAGGCTGTGAAAATTCGGTTGCTTCAATGGCAGCAGCCAATTCTTCGCGAGCAGGCTCCATCATAGGTGAATGAAATGCCCCACCTACTGGTAATATTAGAGCTCGTTTTGCTCCTGCTTCTTTCATTTTTTCGCAAGCAACTTCTACTGCACCATATTCTCCAGAAATCACCAATTGGCCCGGGCAATTATAGTTGGCAGCAACTACTACTCCATCTACTGATGCGCAAATGTCTTCTACAATTTTATCGTCTAAGTTCAATACAGCTGCCATTGTAGAAGGTGTAATTTCGCATGCTTTTTGCATTGCCAAAGCTCTTTGTGAAACTAATTTTAATCCGTCTTCAAAAGACAAAGCGCCATTAGCAACTAGTGCAGAAAATTCGCCTAACGAGTGTCCGGCCACCATTTCTGGATGAAAATCTTCTAATGTCTTTGCTAATATTACCGAGTGCAAGAATACAGCAGGCTGGGTAACTTTGGTTTCTTTTAGTTCTTCGGCAGTTCCTTCAAACATGATGTCTGTGATTCGGAAACCCAATATTTCATTTGCTTTTTCAAATAATTCTTTGGCTAAAGCCGAATTTTCATACAATTCTTTACCCATTCCCGAAAATTGTGCTCCTTGACCTGGAAATATATATGCTTTCATTTTATTATTGATTTTATTAAACTCGAATTTTATTTGGTGTAAAAATAGTAAAATTTTAGAGTCCCTATTACATTACTTCATGTATGAATATAGCTTTATGAATTCTCGATATAATCCTTGGTTTTTAATACCGCATTTTTCACCAATTCAAAATCATTGATCTCCAATTTGGTGACTTTATCAATCCAATGAATTGTAAAGGTCATTTCAGTTTCTTTATCTGAAATTGCTTTGATATCATTATCAACATAACCCTCTAATTTGGCATGATCCAATAAAAGAAAACGGACTTTATAGGGTTCGAAAGTTATTTTCTCTTTCAAAATTGTGCTGCCCTTATCATTTGTAACGGTCATTTGTCTTAAAACAAAATCGGTGTTTTTTTCAGAAATGATCACATCACTTACCCCAGGAACAAAGTTTTGAGGGTTTTCAATTTTATCAAGTAAGTTTTTCCAAGTAAGTTCTAATGAGGCATTAACTGTAGTTGCATATTGAACCATAACTCCTACTATTATTGATTCATTGGAATTTCCATAAGTAAAAATTTGGCATCAGTTGTTGCTGTGATTTCAATAGTGGAAAAATCCCAAATCCCGAGTCCGTCACGAGTTTCTAATTCTTGATCATCAACAGTAATGGTTCCAGAAATTACAAAAACATACAATCCGTTATCTGACTTATTAATGGTATAGGTTTTGGCAAAATCTTTATCAAAATCGGCCAAATAAAACCAAGCATCTTGATAGATCCAAACTCCGGCATCGTCAGCATTTGGAGAAAGTATTTGAGCAAAATTATTTTTTTGTTCAGCTACATCCAATGTGATTTGCTGATAACGGGGCGTAACATTTCGATATTTTGGGAACACCCAAATTTGAAATAACTTGGTGCGTTGGTCTGCATTTGGATTGAATTCGCTATGTTGAATTCCGGTTCCAGCACTCATAACTTGAACATCACCGGTTTTAATCACTTCTGCGTTACCCATACTGTCTTTGTGAGCCAAATCACCTTCAAGAGGAATGGTAATGATTTCCATATTATCGTGCGGGTGGGTTCCAAATCCCATGCCTGCTGCAATGGTGTCATCATTTAATACGCGTAACATTCCAAACTGAATTCTTTCAGGGTTATACCAGCTAGCAAAACTAAAACTATGGTATGCATTTAACCAGCCGTGATCGGCATGTCCTCTTGTATTGGCTTTATGTAAAACAGTATTTTTCATTTATTTATTAATTGCTTTGATTTTACAATTAATTATACCAAAGCTTCTTTTATTCTTCGTAAAGCTTCTGTCAATAATTCTTCGCTTGTAGCATAGGAAAAACGAATGCAATTTGGATTACCAAAAGCATCTCCTGTTACGGTTGCAACATTTGCTTCAGCTAATAAATACATTGAAAAATCGTCGGCATTATTGATTAATTTTCCACGTAATGTTTTTCCAAAATACGAAGAAACATCAGGAAATACATAGAAGGCGCCTTCTGGAACATTCAATTTTAAACCTGGAATTGCGTTAATTAAACCAACCACTAAATTTCTTCTGCTTTTGAAAGCAGATACCATATCATTGAGTACACTTGGATCAGCATCTACAGCAGTAATCGTTGCACGTTGTGCTATTGAGTTGGCTCCAGATGTTACTTGACCTTGCATTTTAGTACACGCTTTGGCAATAAATTCGGGTGCTCCAATATAGCCAATTCTCCATCCGGTCATTGCAAATGCTTTCGCTACTCCATTCACTGTAATGGTTTTTTCAAACATCCCCGGGATGGATGCAATACTGCAAAAAGTACCCGAAAAATTGATGTGTTCGTAAATCTCATCGGCAACCACAAAAATATTTGGATGATTTTCTAATACTTTTGCTAAAGCGGTAAGTTCTTCTCTACTGTAAACCGATCCACTTGGATTACAAGGCGAACTGTACCAAATCATTTTAGTTTTTGGAGTTATTGCTGCTTCTAATTGTTGCGGGGTGATTTTGAAATCACTTTCTACTGAAGTTGGAACTTCAACCGGAACTCCACCTGCCATTTTCACAATTTCAAAATAAGAAACCCAATATGGTGCAGGTAAAATAACCTCATCACCATCATTAAGCATAACTTGAGCAATATTATATAACGATTGTTTTGCTCCTGTAGAAACTACAATATTAGATGGCTTGTATTCTAAATTATTGTCTCTTTTAAATTTTCTACAAATGGCTTCTTTCAATTCTTGATACCCATCTACTGGAGAATAGGTACTGTAGTTTTCATCGATGGCTTTTTTAGCAGCCTCTTTAATAAAATCGGGGGTGTTAAAATCGGGTTCACCCAAACTTAAACTAATAATGTCTTTTCCTTGTGCTTTTAATTCTCTTGCTAATGCTGCCATTGCAAGAGTTTGTGAAGTAGAAAGGCTGTTAATTCTGTCCGATAATTGATTGTTGTTCATTGTTGTGTTGGTTGTATATTTAAAAAGTATTGATTTATGCTAATTGTGGATTTCTGCCTAGATCTCTCAAATGAGTAAAATGGGAATATATTGCAGCTCTTGTAGTTTTGAATTCGTAGTAAGGCAGATTACATTCTTTAGCTGTCTCTTTAACAAATTCGGCAATTTTACTGTAGTGAATGTGACTAATATTTGGAAAAATATGGTGCTCAATTTGATGGTTTAATCCTCCTGTGTAGTAATTCACCAACCAGTTTTTAGGAGCAAAATTAGCCGTAGTATACAATTGATGTACCGCCCAAGTATTTTCTATTTCGCCATTTTCATCAGGGACAGGGTTTTCAGTTTCATTCACAACGTGAGCCAATTGAAACACAACGCTCAAAATTACTCCAGCAGTATAATGCATCACAACAAATCCTAGTACTACTTTCCACCAAGTGATTCCCATTACCATTGGAATAACCAGCCAAATTGAAAAATAAATTATTTTGGTAATGATTAATGTGGTCCAATGAACTACAGGTTTTTTAAATTCTCCATAAGATAAATTGCGTTTTAAGTAGCGTTTCATTTGAAGAAAATCGGTAGTAATGGCCCAATTGAATGTCAATAATCCATATAAAAATATAGAATAATATTGCTGGAATTTATGGTGTTTGTACCATTTTGCTTCTTTGGTGAAACGCAAAATTCTACCAGCTTCAAGATCTTCATCATGCCCTAAGATATTGGTATACGTATGATGTAGAACATTATGTTGCACTTGCCAATTGTATACATTTCCTGCAAGGATATAAATACTTCCTCCCATAATTTTATTCACCCAAGATTTGCTCGAATACGCTCCGTGATTTCCATCGTGCATTACATTCATTCCAACTCCCGCCATTCCGATACCAATTACAACGTTCAATAAAAGATACGTCCAAAAGGGCATATCTATTGCCAATAAAAAGAAATATGGAGTTAGAAAAATAGAAAACATTACAATTGTTTTTAAATGTAATTTCCAGTTTCCTGTTTTTTCTAAGTTATTATCTTTAAAATAATCGTTTACTTTTTTATTAAGAGTTCTAAAAAATTTAAGACTGTCATTTTTAGAAAATATTGGGGCGGTGGTATCCATGATTTTAAATTCATAAGTTTGTACAAATGTAATTATTATAATTTTTTTAAACTCAAAATCAAGCCATAATTATTAACTAATTATACTATTTTTGCCTAAAATGAATAATATGGAGGAAATAATAAAACAATTCCCAAAACTTACAGAAAATCAGGTTTATCAATTTGAAAAACTTCAAGATTTATACCAAGATTGGAATGCGAAAATTAATGTTATTTCAAGAAAAGACATTGACGAATTGTACACCCGCCATGTATTACATTCATTAGGAATTGCTAAAGTAATTTCTTTAAAACCGCATTCTAAAATTATGGATGTTGGAACCGGGGGTGGATTTCCGGGAATTCCGTTGGCGATAGTATTCCCTGAGGTTGATTTTTATTTAATTGATGTTATTGGAAAAAAAATCAAGGTGGTGAATGAAGTGGCCAATGCTTTAGGCTTAAAAAATGTAAAAGCCGAGCAAATGCGCGCTGAAAATGTAAAGCAAGATTTTGATTTTATTGTAAGCAGAGCGGTTACCAACATGCCCGATTTTGTTTCTTGGATAAAAGGCAAAATTAAAAAGACCAATACCAATGATTTACCTAATGGTATTTTATATCTCAAAGGCGGCGATTTAACCGAAGAACTTAAAAATTTCCCAAAAGCAACCCAATATAACTTATCTGATTTCTTTAAAGAGGAATTTTTTGAAACCAAAAAAGTCGTGTATTTACCTTTATAAAATAAAAAAGCCCTAACCAGTGTTAGGGCTTTTTTTTACTATTTGTGAATAAATAATTATTCTCCCAAAAACGGATAACGATAATCCTCTGGGGTAACAAATGTTTCTTTGATTGTTCTTGGAGAAACCCAACGCAATAAGTTTTG
>JBILNU010000159.1:0-2741 GCA_044374815.1 Flavobacterium sp. | reverse complement strand
AAAAACAAACATCAATATTTTTGTTTTCCCTTTGAAAGAAAATAGGATTACTTTTTTCTATGGTGATATCGGCAAGAAAACAGCCAATATTGGTTTGCCATTGGCCTTTAGATTTTTCTAAATTTTCCGGGCAATACGCTAATACTTCATTCAAATCTTTATCGATATGTTCACGATAAGGCTTTATATAGTTTTCAATTTCTGAATTATTGGATTGTTGGTTTTGAATGCCAATTTTTTTTCCTTCTATTTTGGTAACAAAAAAAGGGTGGCTAGAGCAGGCAATTAATGTGGCAAATGTTAATAATAAAACAAAATGTTTTATTTCAATTGTATAGTTTTTTAGTTTTACCATTATTATACGACAAAATCAATTAAATTTGTAATTTGGTAAATGTACTATGTTTTTGAATAGAATAAAGGAATATTGGGCAAAAAAAATCGTTAAGAAAAAGTTATTAAATGTATCGCATTTAGCATCAAATTCTATGGTTGCCAAAGTTGGATTACTGCTTGATGAAACTTATTTTTTTGAAAGAGAAAAATTAATTGCGGAGTTAATTGATAACGGCATAGTTGTCGAAAACATTTCGGTATTGATTTTTAAAGACGTGATTAAGAAGAATGAAAAAAATAATTTTTCCAGTTTTTCGTATCAAGATATGAAATGGTCTGGTCAAATCGATAAAAAGGAAGTCGTTGATTTTATTGAAACAGAATTTGATCTATTGATTAGTTACTATGATGTTGAAAAGTCAGGTTTATTACAAATAACACAACTTTCAAAAGCTAATTTTAAAGTAGGATTTTCAAGTATAGATAAGCGTATCAATCATTTTATGATAAATACGAATGCCGAAAACTATTCGGTTTTCGTTTCTGAATTATTTAAATATTTAAAAATATTAAACAAAATATAACATGCAAGCATTAATAGGAACTGGTGTTGCGTTGGTAACTCCTTTTAAAAAAGATTTTTCTGTTGATACAGAAGCTTTGACAAGAATTGTAAATTTTCAGATTGATAATGGAATAGATTATCTTGTTGTTCTTGGAACCACGGCTGAAAATGCCACCTTAAGTCAGGATGAAAAAGAGTTAGTGATTCAAACGGTAGTTACTGCCAATAACAAACGACTTCCTTTGGTTCTTGGAGTGGGAGGAAATAATACACACAAACTTGTAGAGGAGTTAAAAACTAGAGATTTTACTGATTTTGTTGCGGTATTATCGGTTTCTCCCTATTACAATAAGCCAACACAAGAAGGTATTTATCAGCATTTTAAAGCCATTGCAGAAGCGTCTCCAATTCCTGTTATTTTGTATAATGTTCCGGGTAGAACAGCTTGTAATATGATGCCTTCAACGGTACTTCGATTGGCAAATGATTTTAAGAATATTATCGGAATTAAAGAAGCCGCTGGGGATATGGTTCAAGCAATGAAGTTAATACAAGGAAAACCAGAAGGCTTCTTGGTGATTTCAGGTGATGACATGATTACTTTGCCAATGGTATTGTCCGGTGGAAGTGGAGTTATTTCGGTAATTGGCGAAGGATTTCCAAAATTATTTTCAGACATGGTACGCTTAGGATTGGAACGAAAAGTCGATGAAGCCTATAAAATTCATTATAAGTTAGCAGATGCTATTGATATGATTTTCGAACAAGGAAATCCTGCAGGAATTAAAGAAGTTCATAAATTGCTAGGATTGTCAGAAAATACGCTACGATTACCGTTGGTGAATGTAAATTCGGATTTATCAATTAGGCTTTCTAATTTTATTAAAAACCTTCAATAATTATTTCAAAAATAAAACAATAAAAAAACCTTTTATAGTAACTATTAATTAACTAATTTTGCAGTTCGTTTTTTGTGATCTAAAGAATAAAATTAAATAATCACAAAATCCAATTAAAAAAAATGAAAAAAATAATTTCTCTTATCGTATTAATTGTTCTTTTTTCGTCATGTAGCGAATATCAAAGAGCATTAAAAAGTGAGGATATTGCAGTTAAATATGCTTCTTCAGAAAAACTGTATGATAAAGGAAAATATGAAAAAGCAATCAGATTATTTGAGCAAATTGCTCCTTCTTACAAAGGGAAGCCTCAAGCTGAGAAATTATTTTATATGTATTCTCAAGCATATTATAAAACTGAACAATTTTATTTAGCAGGATATCAATTTGAAAGTTTTGCTTCAAGTTACCCTAAAAGTGAAAAACAAGAAGAAGCACTCTTTCTTAGCGCTAAATGTTTTACAAAATTATCGCCTAATTATAGTTTAGATCAAACAGATACAGACAAAGCAGTTGATAAGCTTCAAAATTTTATCGATACGTATCCTAATTCTTCTTATATGGCTGAGGCAAATACATTAGTTAAGGAGATGCGTTATAAAATTGAAAAAAAAGCCTTTGAAAATTCAAAACAATACAATACAATATCTGATTATAAAGCAGCTCAAATTGCATTAGATAATTTTATTTCAGATTTTCCTGGTACTCCATTTAAAGAAGATGCCTTATATTTGAAATTAGATTCAGCTTACAAACTAGCAATTAATAGTGTTCCATCGAAAATGGAAGAACGATTAAAAAATGCAAAATCTGCCTACTATAGTTTGACTAAATTTAAAGCGGATACCAAATACAAAAATCAAGCTGACGATATGTTAGCTAAAATTGATAAAGATTTACAACAATTTTCTAAATAATATATCCATGGATTTAAAGAAAAC
>JBILNU010000158.1:0-2742 GCA_044374815.1 Flavobacterium sp. | reverse complement strand
CCTGTTGGCAACCCACCGCCGTTTGGAGACATTACGGTCCAAAACAAATTGTGGTTGTAAAATCCGCCACCATTGTTACGAACTGCCGCTTTAGTCATATCAAGATTAGAAAGGATATCTTCGATAGATTTTCCTTCTAAATCGGTTCCTGCTATTGCCGTATTTAAGTTGGTGGTATATGCATTATGATGTTTTGAATGGTGAATTTCCATTGTTCGCGCATCAATATGTGGTTCTAACGCATCGTAAGCGTAAGGTAATTGTGGTAATTCAAATGCCATAATATATTTATTTATGTTAGTATTAAAATTGATTTCAAATTTATACATTTATCTTTTAATAGAAAAGCACTTTATTTATAATATTCCGTTAATTATCTTTTATAAACTAAATGAAATTTGATTTACAGCCCAAGCATTTAAAAAACGAATTGATTAGTCTTGTTCCACTTCATAAAGGTGATTTTGAAGAATTATATACAGTAGCATCCGATCCTTTATTATGGGAACAACACCCAAATAAACTTCGTTATAAAAGACCGGTTTTTCAAATTTTTTTTCAGGGCGCAATTGAATCAAAAGGTGCATTTATTATTAGAAATACTTTAACAAACGAACCTATCGGCAGTAGTCGATTTTATGATTATAATGAAAATGATAATTCAATATTAATTGGGTATACTTTTATTGGAAGAAAGTATTGGGGAAAAGACTATAATAGAGCATTAAAAAAACTGATGATTGACTATGCATTTCAATATGTTGATATAATTTATTTTCATATCGGTGCTGCAAATATTCGTTCTCAAAAAGCAATGGAAAAAATAGGTGGAATAAAAATTGACGAATTTGAAGTTGAATATTATGGAGAAGATTCTAAATTGAATTATATTTATCGAATTAATAAAAAATAAATGCAAAAACCCGCTTTCTCTTTATATGATGCTTCGGCAGGCTCTGGAAAAACCTATACTTTAGTAAAAGAATACCTAAAAATTATTTTGTTATCCAAAAAGCCAGACGCCTATAGAACCATTCTTGCCATCACTTTTACCAATAAAGCGGTGCATGAAATGAAAAGTAGGGTGGTGGAGAGTTTGACGGAGTTTACAAAAGACACGCCTTCTGATAAAGCCTTGGAGTTAATGCAAGTTATCAATGCCGAAACCCAATTAAGTATTCAAGATATTCAAGCAAAAGCTAAAAGCATCATCAAAAATTTGATTCATAATTACGCTGCTTTTGATATTTCAACCATTGATAAATTTACGCATCGGGTAATTCGGACTTTTGCGCATGATTTAAATTTACCCATCACTTTTGAAGTTTCTTTGGACACCGAAAACTTGTTGGCTGAAGCGATAGATGCTTTGATTGCTCAAGCGGGAGAAGATGAAACACTCACCAATTTGCTAGTGGATTTTACGATGCAAAAAACCGACGAGGATAAATCGTGGGATATTTCTCGTGAAATTATGGATACCGGAAGGTTGATTTTAGACGAAAACAACCGAGAAGAAATCAAGCATTTTAATACTAAAACCATCTCTGAATTTGTAGAAATAAAAAATAAATTAAGCGCGCTTTCTAAAGAAATAGAAGATGAAACAGTAGAAATGGCCAATCTAGCCATGCGCTTGATAAATGAAAAAGGGATTGATGTAAAGTCATTTTCTGGAGGATATTTACCAAAACATATTGAGAGTATTCAAAATCGAAAGTTCAATCCGAATAACAAAACCTATCGGGAACCCGAAGACATCAAAATCAATAAAACAGCTAAAGATTCAGCTATTATTGAAGGGATAATTCCTGATTTATTAGTGGTGCTGGAGGCAATTTACATCAAATTTGAAAGCAGAAATTTTTACGAAGCATTCCTAAAAAATATTACACCTCTTTCTTTGTTGAATACGGTAAGCAACGAATTGGCTAAAATTCAAAAAGAGCAAAACATACTTTCCATTTCCGAATTTAATAAGTTAATTAACGAACAAATTCAAAACCAACCGGCTCCGTTTATTTATGAACGATTGGGCGAGCGGTACCGTCATTTTTTTATTGATGAATTTCAGGATACTTCCGAAATGCAATGGCAAAATTTGATTCCGTTAATCGATAATGCTTTGTCAAGCGAAGACATGCAGGGCGAAAGAGGGTCGCTGCTTGTGGTGGGAGATCCGAAACAGTCTATTTACAGATGGCGTGGCGGAAAAGCCGAACAGTTTATTGAATTGTCTAAAGGCGCTAATCCGTTTGTAAATCCAGATTGGAAGCCGTTTAGTTTGGACACTAATTATAGAAGTTATTCGGAGGTAATTGATTTCAATAATAATTTTTTTAAGTATTTGGCTGGGCAATTTCAAAACGAAGATTATAAAGATTTGTATGAAAATCACAGTCATCAAAAGGAGAACAATAAAAAAGGAGGATTGGTTTCGATTTCTTTTTTGCCAAAAGTAGATGAAGACGAGGAAGAGGAAGAAAATTCCGACAAATTCAAAATGTATTTGAAAGCCACTTTGGCCAAAATAGAAGAAATCAAAAAGAACGGATTCAAGAATAAAGACATTGTAATTCTAACCCGTAAAAAGAATCAAGGAACAGCTATTGCTAATTTTTTGACGGAAAATGGAGTCTTAATTTTATCTTCAGAAAGTATATTAATTGGCGCTTCAACAGAAGTAAAGTGTGTAATAAATTTCCTACGATATTTAAAAAACAGCAACGACCAAGAATCCAA
>JBILNU010000157.1:0-2756 GCA_044374815.1 Flavobacterium sp. | reverse complement strand
TTAAAATTTTAAATTTTTTCATCTTATTGGTTCTAATTATTTTCAATTTTATTTCTAATTCTAATATTTCTACTCGGTTCGCGTAACGGTGCAAGTCCCGATTTTAAGATTATTCTTTGTCCGGTTTCTCCAGCCATGAATGAGGCAAAACCAATCCCTAATCCGTCATAACCTTGACAATTGATTATGTACAAAACGCGTGCCAAAGGATATTTTCTATTTGCTAGGTTCTCTTGGCTAGGATATACATATTCGTTTGATGTATTATTTTTAACACTTAATACGGTAACATTTTCTAATGCTTTTTTTATTTCTTCAGTTGGTTGAAAAATCCAATTCATTCCAACAACACCAATCATTCCTTCGTTTTGTGATACATATTGAATGACTTCATTATTAGTTTTAAATGAAAAAACACCATTTTCGGGTATATTATTTAATCCTGCTAATTCCAATAAAGCACGAGTTGTACTGGAATTGGCATTATCAAAAACTAAACCTTTTATTTTTGTTGGTTTTCCTTTTAAGAAATCAATAATCTCTGAAATATCTTGAATAGTATCTTTTGATTTGTTGTTTTTAATTAAGGCAATTCCATCAATTGCGAATGGTGTTTCTAAAGGTTTAATCTTTTTGTTTTTAAAATAGTTATTTTCTTTATAATTTAACTTTCTTGTCAAAATTATGGTTTGCGCTTTATTGGATACAAACGAAAGCACACTTTCTTTTTCTGATTGCGGAACTAATTTAATTTTAGCATCATATTGACTTTCAAAAACAGCAACTTGATCTTCCGCAATAGGGTACACCGATTCATCAACAAGTATTGATGTAGAACCAGTTAAGATTGTTTCTTCAGTTTTATTGTTTTTACATGAAATTAGCGCAAGAAAGGCAATTACTATTGCAAAAAAGGCATAAACTATATTGTAAATAATTTTAATCATTCGTATCTGTTTTCAATAACCTCCAAAATCTAAAAGTTCCATATACAATCAATAAGCAACCTAATGCTATTCGGTATTTGGTTTCCATTCGAATAGGAAATGTAGTCCAAAAGATTAGAATTGCTCCAAGTGTTAAATAAATCATAAGAAACATAATACCTATAAATAGAAGAAATCGCTCTTTAAGCGATTTCTTCTTATAGTTTGTAAGTATATGCTTAATCATTTATTCGTCTGGGTTTTCAATAGAGAAAGTTTGAATAAAAGCACAACGAACTTTTCTTCCGTTTTGTTCTGCTGGAGTCCATTTTGGACTTTTTCGCATTACTCTTTCTGCTTCTTTTCCTGATCCGTAACCTATATCTTTTAATACTTTAATATCGGTTAAAGAACCATCTTTTTCTACCACAAATGATACGGTAACTTTACCTTTTAATCCAGGTTCATCTGGTGGCGTAAAGTTATTGCTCAAAAACTTATACCATTTAGACATACCACCTACAAATCCAGGTTGTACCTCAATACCAGCAGAGTTATAAATTGTATTATCATCTACAACTTCTTGAGGAGGTCCATTTCCTGGGGGGTCTATTGTTAAAGGAGCGTCTTTGTCTCCTTCGATATTTTCTTTACCAAGATTTTTATCTTTGATGTCTTCTACTTTAGGTGGTTCTTCAGTAACCTCTTCTTTTTTGGCAACAACAGGCTTAACAAACTTCACCACATCTTCTTTTGGTTTTGGTGGTGGAGGTGGTTTTAAATCTTCTTTTGGTTTTTCTTCTTTAGGAGGAAGTTTTACTGTTGTAATTCGGTCATGCAGTCCTTCATCATTTGAAGCAGTAACACTACTGATAAATTCAAGAATAATAGGTGAAGCTACTGCTAAAGAAAAAACAACAGCTCCTACAGCTAATGCTCTAAGATTGGTTTTGCTGTTTTCTTTACGCAATAGATAAGCACCATAACTCTTGTTACGCCCTTCAAAAACGATGTCCATCCACTGTTTCCCTAATAGGTCTATTTTCATCTTTTTGTAATTTTATTTAATACCAAAAGGCATATTATTTGTTTAATTCCTCAGCTAATTTATTTTCCTCTGGGGTAAACTCATTAACTATTGCATAGGTAGGCACTTTACAAATTGCCATTTCATCTAAAATATCAACTAAGTTCTTATAGGTTGATTTTTTTGTAGGTTTGATAATTACAATCATTCCTTTTTCTTTATCACCCATAACTACAGGGATAGATGCCACGCGATCTAGTAAGATCTTGCGAATACCATTTTTACCGTAGTCTGTAGTTTTTGGAGCTCCGTTAGGTTCTGGAGTTGCTAGCAATCCGTGAAACCATTTTATTTGATCCCCACCACCTAATATTACAGTTACCGTTCTTCTTTGGTCTGTTTTAACAGGTGGAATCTTAGTTTCTTTATCGTCTTTAGCAGGCAAGCCTAAAGGCATTGATTGTGGTTTTGATAAAGATGTTGTTAACATAAAGAAGGTAATAAGCAAGAATGCCAAGTCTACCATTGCAGTTAAATCTACTTTAGAGTTTTGTTTTTTACTTCTTACTTTTCCACCTTTGCCACCTCCACTATCGCCAGTATTTAATTCAGCCATTTTATAGTATTTGTATGAAATTTATAATTATTTCAAAAAATAAAATTAATTAGTTTTAGGCTTAGCTCTTAAACCCGTAACCAAACTAAAATTATTTATTTTTTGATCTTGTAACATATCCATAATTTTTCTAATTTGTGGATATTGTTGTTTAGCATCGCCTTTAATTGCGAAGTCCAATTCTTTG
>JBILNU010000074.1:0-9175 GCA_044374815.1 Flavobacterium sp. | reverse complement strand
CACCAAAGTGCTGTAGCTTATGGAAATAAGTACCGAAAAGGTTATTTAGGATCCGATCTTTCCAGTACCGGAATTGGTCTATTGTTTGATTACATTACTATTCACGAAAGTGGACACGAATGGTTTGGAAACAGCATTACTTCTCGCGATATTGCCGATATGTGGATTCATGAAGGATTTACAATGTATAGCGAAGTCGTTTATGTTGAGTGCCAATATGGAGCAGAAAAAGCGCAAAAATACATGAACGGAATGAAGCGTAATGTATACAATGACATGCCGATTATTGGTCCGTTTGGTGTGAACAAGGAAGGATCAGGAGATATGTATTACAAAGGCGCTTTGATGTTAAACACATTGCGTCACATTATTCATAATGACGATTTATGGTGGAAAATAATTTTAGATTATTCAACCACTTTTAAACACAAAATTATTGATACGGAAACCGTTGTTGCATTTTTTAACAAAGAAAGCAATCTAAATCTGACTCCTGTTTTCAATCAATATTTGCGTTATACTAAAATCCCTGAGTTATTAATTCGAAAAACCAACTCTAATTTAGAGTTCAAATGGAACGCAAATGAACCTAATTTCAACATGCCGATAGACCTAGATGTTAATGGTAAAGAAGTAAGAATGTATCCAACATTAGAATGGCAATTAATGGGTGATTTAAAACCAAACGATGAAGTTAAAGTCTTAACCAATAACTTTTATGTTGATGTTCGTATTGAATAAATAGACAATTTACTTTAAACTCGCTTTTCGAATAACCTTACCGTTTTCGGTTTCTTTAAATTTAGTTACAAAAATTAGTTCTTTTGGGTGTTCGTATTTATCCAAGGAATCGAAAACAATAGGGTCAACATCAAACGACTCCCCTTCAATTACTAAAACCACTTTTTCGCCCAACTCCGAATCTTCTTTTGAAGTAATAAAAAAACGGCGATCTAACTTCCCGTCAAGTTTTTGTTCTACTTGTTCGGGTAATATTTTAATACCTCCGCTATTAATTACATTATCAATTCTTCCCAAAAATTTAAACTGATTTTCGTTTACCAATTCTACCAAATCATTTGTAACTACAGTTTCTTCAGCAATTATTTTAGGAGCATGAATAACCAAACAATTTCTATCATCATAGGAAATAGTTACATCTGGAAGTACTGTAAACAATTTATCTCCTACTCTTTTGGCAGCTATATGGGTTATGGTTTCGGTCATGCCGTAGGTTTCAAAAACCTGAGTCGGTAATTTCATAAGTTCTTTTTCTAAAGAAGAATTTATTCGAGCACCACCAACAATTAACTTCTTTACATTTCGCAACTCCTTTAAAGAATTTTGAGCCTGCAAAGGCACCATTGCAACAAAATCATATTTTTCATCCAAACCTTCCATAGGATGTGAAGTTGGAGCAACATAATCTAAATCTAAACCTAAAACAATTGCTCGAATAAGCATCATTTTTCCAGCCACATATTTAACAGGCAAACACTGCAAGGCTTTATTTCCAGCATGCAATTCAAAAAAATCTCCGGTTGCTAGAGCCGAATTTACCATTGCTTGCTTGTCTACCCTTATAAGTTTAGGAGTTCCTGTAGAACCCGAAGTTTGCATTTCGATGTATGACTTAGAATCAAACCAATCCAATAGAAAATTCCCAACAGGCTTTTCAAAATCCTCTCCTTCTTTTATAAAGCTATAGGCAACCCGACATAAATCTTCTTTATCCAATTGAAAACCATTCAGTTTAAACTGGTTGTGCACATTTTCATAAGTTACATGAATCATGATATTTTATGTTTAGTTAGACTCTTGATTTATTTTGCCAGTTAGTTTTTCTTTCCAATTGGTCCATTGGTATTTCTTACTAAAGATAAATAATATAACAGGAAATATTACACATACAGGAATAAAAATTTCCCACATTCCGCCTGGATTAGAGGCGTCTTTAAATAAGGAATTTGTTTGTATTGCAGTCCAATCCGAGGTTACCAATAACGCAGTAATTAGATTATTGGCTGCGTGAAAGCCAAGAGCCAATTCTAACCCTTCATCCATTAGCGTTAATATACCTAAAAATAAACCCGTACCAATGTAATAAATTAATACCCAATACCCTATTTTATCTACTTCAGGATTCAAAATGTGCATGGATCCAAAAATTACTGAAGTCATAAGTAACGGAAACCATTTGTTACTAGATAAATTTGCAAACCCTTGCATTAAGTAACCTCTAAACACATATTCTTCAGTACTTGTTTGAATTGGAATAAATACTGTTGCAATTATAAACAATATGGCAAAAGGCACCGGTTTGAAATTCCAAACTAAAGTACCCGGATTCAAATAAAAAATAACAACTGTTGATATAACTGTAAATAAAGTCCAAAGGGTAAATGAAAAAAATACCCGACTCCAATCTACTTTTTTTCTTGATGTAGTTATTTCTAATAATGATTGTTTGTGAAAATATTTTACAACTAGAATTAGTCCGATAAACCCAAAAACAAAAGACAACATCATTAAAAAAAGTGACAAATTAGAATCTAATGATTGTAATGCTTTGTTAGTATTCGCAGGAATTTTATTTGTTTTTAAGCTTTCGTTTATAAAAACCAAACTTAAAGGTATTTGACCTATTGCGGCAGCACCAATTATGACAATTGACCCAAATATATATTTCCAAAAATCATTATTTTTATTTATTCCTTGTTCTATAAACATTGTTATAATTATTAAATTTTATTTTTGCATCCACTAAAGTAACATAAATAATCACATTTCATAATCCAAATAAAAAAAATGATAACAATTTACCATAATCCAAGATGTGGAAAATCCAGAGAATGTTTGGCATATTTAGAAAAATCAAATAAGTCGTTTGAAATTATAAAATATTTAGATAATCCAATTAGTAAAAAAAAATTAATTGAAATTATAACCAAACTAAATATCCCTGCAATAGAATTAGTTCGGAAAAAAGAAAAAATTTGGATAGAAAAATACAAAGAAAAAAAACTTACAAACGAAGATGTGATTCATGCTATTTTCGAAAATCCAATAATTATGGAAAGACCTGTTGTTGTAAATAATGATAAAGCAATCATTGCAAGACCCTTAAACCTTATAGAATCTATTTTTTAATTTATTTGTAAACATTAATTAGGTATTGCTTAAACGATTGGTTATTTTTGCAGACTTATATAAATTAAGAATTTTTACAACCTATTATGAAAATATTTAAATTATTTCTAACCTCATTACTATTATTTACATCAATAATAAATTATTCTCAAAATAAACCTGAGGGAAAGAAAATAAAAATATCAGGAAAGGTTATTGAAAAAGGAACAAATATACCACTTGAATACAGTACCGTTTCATTAAAAAGTGTATCAACAAACAAAGTAGTTGCTGGAGGAGTAACGAATGTTTCAGGAGAATTCAACTTTGAAGCACCAACTGGAACATATATTGTGAAAATTGAATTTATTTCATTTAAATCTTTAGAATTAAAAGAAAAAACACTAACAACAGACACGAATCTTGGTATAATTTCATTGCAATCGGATGCAAAACAACTTAATGATGTAGTAATAAAAAACGAAAAAGCCTCTGTAGAAATTAAATTAGACAAAAAAATATATAATGTTGGACAAGATATGACCGTAAAAGGCGGAACTGCAAGTGATGTATTGGATAATGTTCCTTCTGTTAGTGTTGATGGTGATGGGAATGTAAGTTTAAGAGGGAATGAAAATGTAAGAATCTTTATTGATGGAAGACCTACAAATGCTATAAATATTGCAGAAGCTTTAAGAATAATATCTGCTGATGCTATTGAAAAAGTCGAAGTAATTACAAATCCCTCTGCGCGGTATGATGCAGAAGGTGGTGCCGGAATAATTAATATTGTACTAAAAAAAGGAAAAAATAACGGCATCAATGGAACATTCATTGCGACAGTTGGAAATCCTAGAAATTATAATGCTACTGGAACAATCAATTTTAAAAGAACAAAATATAACTTATATTCTACAATTGGGTTCAATGATAACAATTCACCAGGTCGAACCTTAACCGATTCAGATTATCTAAACCCTGATGGTTCTGTTTACAAATCCATTAAAGAGCGAATAAATCGTTCTTCAATAAGACAAGGTTACAACTATAGTTTTGGATTGGATTTGTTTTTAAACAAATCAACCACATGGACAAATGTTGTTTTCTTTAGGAAAAATAATGGTTTAAGTCCAATAAATGATGAAATTAACAATTTTGAATTAAACAATAATTTTGTTTCAAATCGATTTAATGATCAAGTTAATTATTCAACCGGTTTTGAATATAATTCAAATTTTAGTAAGAAATTCAAAAAGGAAGGACATGTATTAACAATTGAAGGTACACTTTCAAAAAATAACGATAAAGATTTTTCTACAATAACTAACTCATTTATTGGAGCAACAAGCTCTACTACAATTGAATCATCCAAGTATTATCAAACTCAAAACAGGTATTTATTACAGGCAGATTATGTTTTGCCATTGACAAAAAATAGTCAATTTGAAGCGGGTTATAGAGGAAATTATAATGAATTCATTAATGATTTTCAAGTAGGAAGTATTGATGATTTTGGCACCTACAACTCTTACACTAATTTTACAAACATATTTGATTACAATGAAAGTATTCATGCCATATATTCACAATTTGGATCTAAAATAAATAAGTTTTCTTATTTACTTGGTATGCGATTTGAGGACTCAAGAATAGATACAAAGCTATTGCTAACCGATTTTAATTATTTAAGAAAATACAGTAACTTTTTTCCAAGTGCATTTTTCACCTATCAAATTACAGATCAAAGTACAATTTCAATTAACTACAGTAAGCGAATTGAAAGACCTAGAAACCGATTTATCATCCCGTTTCCAAACAATTATACAAGTAACATAAATTTATTTGTAGGAAATGCAAACATCAATCCTTCTTTCACTGATGCACTGGACTTTGCTTTCATGAGTAAGTTTAAGAAAGTTACCTTAACGACTTCTTTATATTACAATAGAAATAAAAATCCATTTCAATTTGTAAGAAGACCCACAGGGGATATTATAAGCATTATTGTAAACGGACTGCCTGTAGATACTCCTGTTTACTTGTCTACTGCTGAAAATTTAGATACCGATACCAGGTTTGGATTTGAGTTTACTATGAATTATACTCCGTTTAAATGGTGGAAATTGAATGGGAATTTTAACTTCTTTAAAAGCACAATTATAGGTAATTTTAAATACACCCTAAACGGATCTACAGATTTAATTAATCAGGATGTTTATCAAGAATCTACAAATTGGTTTACAAGAATTTCGTCAAAAGTTACATTGCCATATAAAATTGAATGGCAAACCAATGCTACGTATACTGCACCACAAGATAATTTTCAAGGAAAAAGTGTTGGAGTATTTGCTGCAAATTTAGCATTTAGTAAAGATATAATGAATGATAAAGCAACTATTTCTCTAAATGTAAATGATGTATTTAATTCTAGAAAAAGAATTATGCAAACTAATTTACCTACATTAAATTCATACAGCGAAATGCAATTTCGTGTTAGACAAATCAATTTATCATTCACCTATCGTTTTAACAAACAAAAATCAGAGCGAGATAATAAGCCTAGAAGAGATGGTGAAGGTGAAGGAGGAGATTTTTAATAATATAAGATAGAAACATAAAAAAAAGCCCTGAGTGTATCAGGGCTTTTTTTTATATGTAAAAAGAATATTTATTCTGTTTCTAGTTCTCTTTTTTCTCTTCTTTCTTTTAGCAACTCTTTAGTAGCACCAAAAACCCAGTAGAAAACGAAATTAATTAAGAACATCATTAACCAAAAGCCAATTGTTAAAATGGTTAAAAACAATAAAAATCCTAAGTATTGTGCGAATGTAAACATATCTTTTTGAAATTTTCTTTATAAATATAGGTCAAAGATAATTCTAAAATTTTATTCTACAAATAATTTATAGTAAAATATCAACAAGATTTTAAACAATTAAAACCATCTCTTTTTCTTAAAATAATATATCATTCCAAGAATTAATACAAACATAAGTCCCATTACCATAAAATAGCCATATTTCCATTCTAATTCGGGCATAAATTTAAAGTTCATTCCATATATACCAACAATAAAAGTTAACGGCATAAATACCACAGAAACTAATGTTAGCGTTTTCATAACCTCATTCATTTTATGGCTTTGTGTTGAAAAAAAGAAATTAGCCGCGCTATCTAAAGTACTTAAATCATATTCTATTTGATCTAACAGCTCCAAGCATTTTTGATGTAAACGTTCAAAAAAAGTATAATTATTAGAATCAATCGCATCAAAAACGTTATCATCTTTGATACTTTTAATTGAATATAATGAATCTCTTAACGGAATAATGGATCGCTTTAAAAAATTATAATTATCACGATGTTTCTCAATTTGTTCAAGTATTAAAAGATCGGTACTCTTCTTTGATTGATTGATCAAGTCTTCTACCTTGTCTTCTTCATTTTCAATTGTAATGTAGAAATTCTCCATGATGGCATCCAGTAATAAAAACAACAAATAATCGGCTTGTTTAGTTCGAACTATTCCCGAATGAGTTCGTATTCGTTCTCTAATATGGGTAAAAAAATCACTTCTTTTTTCTTGAAAAGAAACTAATATTCCATTCTTTAACAAGAAGCTTATTTGCTCAACATTAATATTATCAGAATCTGCGACAGGTAATAACGATTTAATATTAAAAAATAAGGTATAATGATACTCATCCAATTTGGTGCGTTTTGTAGTGTTTAAAATATCCGATAACATAAAATTATCCACTTTTAAAAAAGCACCAATTTTTTCCATTATATCGGTATCATTCAATCCGTGAACATTTATCCAGTTTACTTTATTAAAATCAACGTGTTTGTCAATTTCATTAACATCAAACTCATGGAATTCAGCCAAATCCGTATCGTTATATACAAACAACTGAATCTCGGTTTGAGTAAATTTATGAATACCAGTATACTCCAATAATGAAGGCTGTACTTTTTTTACTTTTTTATATTTAATTTTTCGCACCGAATATAATTTTCTATAAATTTATAAATAATTATTTTTTAAAAAGTAATTTTACACAAAATCATTTCATGAAAATATTAATTACCAACATACAAGAATTGTTGCAAATTCGAGATGCTTTTATTCAAAAAGTTTCAGGCTCTGATATGAAGCAGTTGCCCTCAATAAAAAATGCCTACTTATTGATTGAAGACGATTGCATTCTCGATTTTGGACCAATGGAAAATTGTCCAATAAACGAAGTTGATGTAAATATCGATGCAACTGGTAAAGTGGTGCTTCCTACTTGGTGCGATAGCCATACACACATAGTTTATGCAGGTAACAGAATACTTGAATTTGTGGATCGAATTAATGGATTGAGTTATGAAGAAATTGCCAATCGCGGTGGCGGAATCTTAAATTCAGCAAAAAAAATAAATGAGATTTCAGAAGAAGAATTATACCAACAATCAATAGTAAGATTGGAAGAAATAATGCAACAAGGAACGGGAGCTGTTGAAATCAAATCGGGTTACGGATTGACCGTTGAAGGCGAAATCAAAATGCTTCGGGTAATAAAAAAACTTGCTCAAAATTACCCAATCAAAATTAAAGCAACCTTTCTTGGAGCTCATGCTTTTCCTGTTGATTTCAAAGAAAATCATTCGGGTTATATTGATTTAATAATCAATGAAATGCTACCTAAAATAGCCCAAGAAAATCTTGCAGATTACATAGATGTATTTTGTGAAACAGGTTACTTTTCGGTACAAGAAACCGAACAAATCATGGAAGCCGGAAAAAAATATGGATTACAAGCAAAAATACATGTCAATCAATTTAATGCAATAAATGGTATTAAAGCTTGTGTGAAACACAATGCATTATCAGTTGATCACCTAGAAGTAGTGACTGATGAAGATATTGCGGCACTTAAAAAATCAGACACAATGCCCGTGGCACTTCCCTCCTGTTCGTATTTTATTAGCATACCTTATACTCCAGCAAGAAAAATGATTGATGCAGGTTTACCACTCGCTCTTGCCACAGACTTTAATCCGGGAACAACTCCATCAGGCAATATGAATTTTGTAGTCGCCACTGCTTGCATCAAAATGAGAATGACTCCCGAAGAAGCTATAAATGCCGCAACTATTAATGGTGCTTATGCCATGGGAATAGCAGAAACACATGGAAGTATTACTAAAGGTAAAAAAGCCAACATCATTATAAGTAAGGAAGTTACATCCTTCTATCAATTACCTTATGCCTTTGGAAGTAACTTAATAGATACAGTACTCATAGAAGGAAAAATAATTAAATAAAAAAATCCGCGAAAAAGCAATATTATGCTCATTCGCGGATTTAAATAATATTTTGTTACTATCTTAAAGTAAAACTAGATTTTGTAACCAATTGGTTTTTATCAAATAAATTAACATAATAAGTTCCCGCAGCAAAGTCTTTACCTGGTAATTCATGAACTACATCTACGGTTTTATTTTCATATTTAACTCCAGCTGTAAAACTATAAGTCAACGATTTATCACCAAAATTCACAGTTACTTTATCACCTAGAACATTGTTTTTACTGTCAATTATTTGAACATAATAGGTTTTATCTCCAGATTTTGCAATACTATTTTCTGCAATTGTAAAACTCACCTTAAGCACGTCTACTCTACTCGCCTTATCTGTCTCAATCTTCTTACCAGAACTTCTTAATTTAAAAGTAGCCGTTTTTAAATTTAATATAGAAAGTTTAGAACCTTTTTCAACTGTTTTAGACAATTCTTCATTTTGACCAACCAATACTTGATTGTAATTTTTTGAATCTGTCAAAACAACATTAGTACTATCTAAATTGGTTTTTAATGTTTGGTTTTGTTTTTTCAATACATCTACCTCTTTTAACATGCTATTCATCTTGGTTTGCAATGCTAAAAATTGTTCCTTGTATTTAGATAACGAGAGTGCATTTACTTTTGATTTTTCTAACTGAGCCATTAATCCAACCACTTTTTCGCGTTCGGCGATTAATTCATCAGACATGGTAGT
>JBILNU010000156.1:0-2783 GCA_044374815.1 Flavobacterium sp. | reverse complement strand
GAATTATCAAATGAACTTTCAAAAGGAGAATTATGAAAAATAGATTAAATTTCTCAAAAACCTTTTGGATAGTTCTAGTTTGCATGTTCACACAAATTGGATTTGCACAATTTACCATTCCCGAAAAGCCCAGTTTCCAAACTTCGGTTTATGATTATGCCAAAGTTTTAAGCGATTCTGAGAAAAAGCAATTAGAAGATAAACTAGTTCGTTATTCCGATTCTACAACGACTCAAATAGTTGTGGTGACCATTGATAATTTGAAAGGCGAAGATATTGGAATTTTGGCTCCAAAATGGGGGCAAGAATGGGGATTAGGTCAAGCTAAAGAAGATAATGGGGTCTTTATTTTATTATCGAAAGAAGATCGTAAAATATGGATTGCACCTGGCTATGGAGTAGAAGATAAATTAATTGCAAGAACAACCGGTGAGATTGTTCGTGAAATAATTATACCTGAGTTTAAAGCGGGAAGTTATTATAAAGGGTTAGATAAAGGTGCCGATGCTATTTTTGATGTTTTAAAAGGAAAGTACAAAGGCGCTAGAAAACACGGTTTAAATAAAGGAGTTTCGCCTTTTGTTATCTTATTAGTGCTTTTTGTGATTGTATTAATCATAGTATCTAGTGTTAAAGGAAATGGCAAAGGCAATGGGCGAGGCGGCGGAATGATGCGTCCTCCAAGTTTATTGGATATTATTGTGTTAAGCAGCTTAGGAAGAAGCAGCGGTGGCGGCTTTGGAGGTGGCTTTGGTGGCTCTTCTGGTGGTGGAGGTTTTGGCGGCGGCTTTGGCGGCGGTGGATTCTCTGGCGGTGGAGCAGGTGGTAGCTGGTAAGAATAAAAAAAAACTCGTTTAGATTCTAAACGAGTTTTTTTATTGAGTTTACTTAAATTATTTACCTCCCTTTGAAGACTTATTTAAAGTTTCTATTGACTTTAAAGCATATTCATTAGTTGGATCTAATGCTAATGTTTTTGCAAAATACTCTTTTGCTTTTACTTTATCGGTATTTGCATAAAAAGCAGCAATACTGTTGTATGCTTCAGTTATTTTTGGTTTCAACCTATTTAGTTCATCTTTGTATAATGAGTAGTTAAAATCTTTTATTGTGTTTTTGTATAAATCAGCGATGTAATTATTATTTGATACATCAATATTTGCTTTTTCTAATTCAATTTTTATTTTATCGAATGCAATTACAATATATTTTTCATAAGTAGTAGCCATTATATCATCTTTCTCCATCGTGCTATTGATACGCGCTTTGTATAAATAAGCTTCTTGGTAATTTGGAGTTGCGGTAATCACCGTATCCATCGCTTTATCTGCATTTTGAAGCGCAACCATGTTTACATCTTTTAATTCTTTTCCTCTGTTTTCAGTTAATACAGAAAGTCCATAATAAACATTGTCTTCCAGGTAATTTCTAGAATCAGGATTGGTGATTGCTAATTCAAATAAGGCACTTGAAACTGGAAATAATTTTTGAGTAAAGTATTTTTTTCCAACTTCATTCAAACCATTTGCAATGGCTAAATCAATTTCTAAAGATTTTTTAATATCTGCTGTTCCCATTGCTAATGCTGCAGCATCAACTGTTTTACCATCAGCAGCAATTGATTTAGCTATTTTAGCCAAACCTAAGTTGTAATAATCAGCAGCAATAACTTTGTTTGTACCTTTTGTAATGTATTCTGTTAAGGCACTTATTGCTGAATCATAATTTCCATTTTGGTAGGCAGAGTAACCCAAATAACGAAGAATACGAGGATTTACTTTGTCTAATTTTTTCATTTCATTTGCTTCTGCTTCTAATGCTTTATAATCTTTTGCTAAGATTAGGAAGTCAGCATGACGCATACGTGAAGGCAAAGAATAATCGGTTAGACTCATGTATTTTTCATAATTGCTAAGTGCTTTTGCAATATTTTCAGTGTATGTTTTTGGTTTGTTGTTGGCCCATAAATAATAAGTTTCAGCAAATTCTCTAAAAACAGGACCGTAATTTGGATTTAATGTCAACACCTCATCAAAAGCTTTAATTGCTTCTTCATAAGCTTTAGCTCCTTTTAACAATACTCCCAATTGCATTTTAGCGCGAATCATGGTGTTATCAATAGCATAAGCATCTCTATAAGATACATAAGCTTCATTTTGACTTTTATCTCCGTAATACGCATCACCTAAATTTAATTTGACACTTGCATCGTTAGGATTGGCTAATTGAGCTTTTAAAAGTAAATCGATAGCAGCTTTATAATCTGGTTTTGAGTTATTCATATAAGCTTGAGCGATATATATATACTCTTCAATATCTCTCTTTTTTAGTTGTTTTATTACTTGGTCAAATTTTTCTTTTGCGGAAGTTGTATTTCCGTTATCTAAATCTATTTGGCCCAAACCTATGGTGCTCAAACGAGCTCCATCTGAAGTTCCAAGCCCTTTTTGAAAATAAATTTTTGCAGAATCTTCAATGTTTTGTTTTAGATAGATGGTACCCAGTAAAAATGCAGCTTTACCATTATCTGGTTTTGCCTGAAGGTTGTTTTTTAATACAACTTTTGCTTTTTCATATTGTTCAGCGTCCATTGCTTTTTTTGCTTGGTCGATGTCTTGGGCAAAACTAGTTGCTGTGGCTGTTAAAAAAACGAGGCTTAAAATTTTAAATTTTTTCATCTTATTGGTTCTAATTATTTTCAATTTTATTTCTAATTCTAATATTTCTACTCGGTTCGCGTAACGGTGCAAGTCCCGATTTTAAGATTATTCTTTGTCCGGTTT
>JBILNU010000073.1:0-9275 GCA_044374815.1 Flavobacterium sp. | reverse complement strand
AGCCGATCAAATGCTGGACATGGGTTTCATTAACGATGTCAAAAAAATCGTAAAACTAACTCCAGACAACCGTCAAACGCTTTTGTTTTCGGCAACCATGCCCATGGCGATTCGAGAATTGGCCGACACTTTTTTAACCAAACCCAAATATGTTTCGGTGACTCCGGTTTCTTCCACAGCCGAAACAGTGAATCAAAAAGTGTATTTTGTGGGAAAAGAAGACAAACGCAAACTTTTGTACCACATTATTCGAAACGACAAGATTGATAATGTATTGGTTTTCACCAGAACGAAACACGGTGCAGACAATGTGGTAAAAGCACTTAAAAAGAACAATGTTACCGCCGAAGCCATTCACGGAGACAAGTCGCAAAATGCAAGACAACGTGTTTTGGATGCGTTTAAAAATAAAGAGATTTCAGTTTTGGTTGCCACCGATATTGCAGCGCGTGGTATTGATATTGAGAGTTTGCCTTTTGTAATCAACTTTGATATTCCGAATATTTCTGAAACCTATGTACACCGAATTGGAAGAACCGGTAGAGCAGGAAACAGCGGATTGGCGATTTCTTTTTGCGGAAAAGACGAATTAACTTATTGGAAAGACATCGAAAAATTAATCAAAATAAATGTAAAAGAGGTCAAAGATCATCCGTATCCTTACACCGATGTTCCTCCAAACCCAGATGCCAAACCCGATTTAAGAAACAAGAATAAAGCAGCATCCAATTCGAGAAAATCGGAAGGATCTAAGAAGAATAAAAAACGCTGGTATTAACCAGCGTTTTTTATTTATATCCTTATCGAATAAGTTTCTTGTACTTAATACGTGTTGGGTTAACATCCCCAAGACGCTTGCGTTTATTTTCTTCGTATTCAGAAAAACCACCCTCAAAATAGTACACTTGAGAATCGCCTTCAAAAGCAAGAATGTGCGTACAAATTCGGTCCAAGAACCATCTGTCGTGCGAAATCACAACGGCACAACCCGCAAAATTTTCTAAACCTTCCTCTAAGGCACGAAGGGTATTGATATCTAAATCGTTGGTAGGCTCATCCAGTAAAAGAACATTTCCTTCTTCTTTCAAGGTCATGGCCAAATGAAGTCGGTTTCGTTCCCCACCTGATAAAGCAGCTACCTTTTTGTTTTGTTCGCTTCCGCCAAAATTAAAACGAGACAAATACGCTCTCGAGTTTACTTGACGGCCACCCATCATGATTAATTCTTGACCGTCGCAAAAATTTTCCCAAATTGATTTATTCGGATCGATGTTAGAATGCGACTGATCTACATAGGCTATTTTCACCGTTTCACCAATGCTAAACTCCCCGCCGTCTGGCTCCTGCTCTTTCATAATCATTCGGAAGATTGTTGATTTTCCGGCACCATTCGGTCCGATAATTCCAACTATTCCCGCTTGCGGAAGGGTGAAATTCAAATCATCATACAGTAATTTATCACCAAAAGCTTTAGCAACGCCTTTGGCTTCAATTACATTGGTTCCCAAACGAGGTCCATTCGGAATGTAGATTTCTAATTTTTCGTCTAATTCTTTTTGATCTTCATTTAAAAGTTTATCGTAGTTCTGTAAACGCGCTTTTTGTTTGGTTTGTCTTCCTTTCGCTCCTTGGCGCACCCAATCCAACTCGCGTTCTAATGTTTTTCTTCTTTTGGAAGCCACTTTTTCTTCCTGCTCCATTCGTTTTGATTTTTGATCCAACCAAGACGAATAATTTCCTTTCCATGGAATACCTTCCCCTCGATCCAATTCTAAAATCCAACCTGCTACATTATCCAAGAAATACCTATCGTGGGTAACAGCAATTACAGTTCCTGCATATTGCGATAAATGTTGCTCTAACCAAAGTACGCTTTCCGCATCCAAGTGGTTGGTAGGCTCATCAAGTAACAATACATCCGGTTGTTGTAACAACAATCTACATAAGGCAACTCTACGCTTCTCTCCACCAGACAATACATTAATTGGCATATCTCCATCTGGAGTTCGTAGCGCATCCATGGCAATTTCTAGTTTGGTATCCAATTCCCATGCGCCAGTTGCATCAATTTTATCTTGCAAATCCGCTTGACGATCCATCAGTTTTTGCATTTTATCTGCATCTTCATATACTTCTGGCAAGCCAAACATATCGTTGATTTTGTTGAATTCGTCTAAGATTGCAACGGTTTCTGCAACTCCTTCACGAACTACTTCAATTACGGTTTTAGTCTCGTCCAATTGCGGTTCTTGCTCTAAATACCCAACAGAATAGCCCGGTTGAAAAACCACATCCCCTTGGTAATTTTTATCTACTCCTGCAATAATCTTTAACAACGAAGACTTTCCAGAACCATTCAATCCAAGGATACCTATTTTGGCTCCATAAAAGAAACTCAAATAGATGTTTTTTAATACTTGCTTATCACTTCCTTGGTAGGATTTGCTCAATTTTTGCATTGAGAAAATCACCTTTTTATCATCTGACATTTTATAGATTGTTTTTATTAATTACTATTTATTTTAAAAAAATCATTACTAATTAAGTAACTCATTATTTTTATGAGCAAATATAAATTAATTTAAAGTACTTTAAAAGAGTAAAATTTGTTTTACATAATAATTTCAAAATAGTTTAAATTCATCATTAGCAAATTAAATATTTAGTGTAATAAACTAAACATATAAGTAATCATTTAATTATTTTTTTAATTTTTATGTACAATTATTTAAAACAATTTTATAAATTTAACAATTAAATAACATATTTATTTTATATTTATCTTAAATAAATTCATTATTTGTTTTCATATCTTAACCTACTATGCTAATGAAAAAAATTTTGTATTTGATTTTTTGCTTGTCCTTTATTACGGGATATAGTCAAAAAGAAACTTTGGCTTCTGGCGGCGATGTTTCTGGATTTGGTGGAACTGTTAGTTATTCAATAGGGCAAATAGCCTATGAATACCGTTCTGGATCTAACGGAAATCTAAACCAAGGAGTACAACAACCCTTTGAAATTTTTGAGACTTTGTCAAATTCTCAATTTCTTAATGATCAAACAAAAATTACTTTATTACCCAATCCTTCTGTTGACAAGGTGATTTTATCACTGAACGGAATCCCTAGTTTTGAAGGTTATTATTATAATTTAACGGATATAACCGGTAAAATTATTAATAAAGGCTTTATTAATTCAAACGACACCACTCTTGATGTTAGTTTGTTATCGGGAGCCTGTTATTTTTTGAATGTTTTTCAAAATAACATGGCAATTAAATCATTCAAACTATTAAAAAAAGAACTATAATCTAAAAAATGATGAAAAAAATTACTTTAATTTTAGGGATACTTTGTTATATAAACATGTATTCTCAAGCTCCACAAAAATTGAGCTACCAATCGGTTGTAAGAAATTCTAGTAATGTGCTAGTCGCTAATGCACCTGTTGGTATTAGAATAAGTATATTACAAGGTTCTATAACAGGAACAAGTCAATATACTGAAACTCAAACTGTAAATACAAATGCAAATGGATTGGCAACGCTTTCTATAGGAAGTGGAACTATAGAAGTAGGATCTATGTCTAGTATTAACTGGGCAAATGGACCATTTTTTATTAAAACAGAGACCGATCCAACTGGTGGCACTAACTATTCAATTACTGGAACAAGTGAATTGATGAGTGTTCCTTATGCATTATTTGCAGCTAATAGTCCACAAGGACCTCAAGGACCTCAAGGACCTCAAGGTATTGCAGGAGTAGATGGAACAAACGGATTAGACGGAGCTACAGGACCACAAGGACCTCAAGGACCACAAGGACCTCAAGGACCTCAAGGTATTGCTGGTGCTGACGGAGCAAACGGATTAGATGGAGCTACTGGACCAATAGGACCAATGGGTCCTCAAGGACTTCAAGGTATTGCGGGAGTTGCTGGTGTTGCAGGAACAAACGGATTAGACGGAGCTACTGGGCCAATGGGACCACAAGGGCCTCAAGGACTTCAAGGTATTGCAGGAGTTGATGGAACAAACGGATTAGACGGAGCTACTGGGCCAATGGGACCACAAGGGCCTCAAGGTATTCAAGGTATTGCAGGAGTTGATGGAATAAACGGATTAGACGGAGCTACTGGACCAATGGGACCTCAAGGTGAGCCTGGACCAATGGGTATGCCAGGTAGTGATGCTACTGTTACAGTAGGTGCAATTAGCTCTAGTTCTAACTCAAATGGTGCTACTATTAATTCAGGAGAATTAAGATTAGCTCCTGCAGACACTTCTAATGGAGGTATTATTACTACATCAGACCAAACTTTTGCAGGAAATAAAGAAATTATTGGAAATTTAAAAATCACGGAAAAAATAGGTATTGGAACCTCAACACCCGATTTAGAGTCATCTCTAGATATTTCCAATGCATTACCTGTTATTTTTCCATCAATGACTCAAACAGAGATTGATGCTTTAACATCTCCAAAATTAGGAATGGTTCAATACAATACAACAGAAAAAAAATTACAGGTTTATTCAAAAAACACTTCAATAATTACAAATGTATTTGGAAATACTACCACCACTTCAAGTGCAACATGCCTAACTAGTGGTGAACTTTGGTTTAGACCTTCAGTTTCAGGTAACATAACAACAATTGAATTAAGTGCTTCTGGTGCCGGGGAAACTGCATCATTAGTAATTAAATCTACTAATTCATGTGGAACACCTACTGTGCTAGGAACATCAAATTCAATTACTTGTATTGATGGATGGAATACTTGGACTTTTTCAACACCTGTTGCAGTATCAGCAAATACGGTTTATTATATTACATCAAATGACGCAACAGCTTGTCTAGGAGTAAGATGGTCATTAAGCGGTGATGATTCTACTACAGGAAGTGTATTTAATATGATGGGGATGGGTTGTTTTCCTAGCAACAATGATCCAGCTTCAAGAATTACTGTAGTTCAAAACGTTTCAAACTCTAACCAATGGCTAAATTTATTTAATACGCCAACAGCTAGTTCTACCTTAATTGATATTGCTAACGGAGGTACAGGATCTTCTACTCAAAACTTTGTGGATTTATCAACAGATCAAGAAATTTCAGGGGGAAAAAAATTTAATTCCGACATTAATGTAAATGGTTTAACTATTGGTAAAGGAATTGGCCAAGTTAACGAACAAAACATTACTATGGGAGAAAACACTTTAACTAATAATACTACTGGTCAGCATTTGATAGCTTTAGGCGGCAGTACTTTACAAAGTAATACTTCAGCTAATTATAATATAGGTATAGGTAGTTCTGCTCTGTCTGGAAATATAACAGGTGAAAATAATATTGCTATCGGTGCAGCTTCACTAAACTCAAATACTGGGGCAAATAATACTGCCATAGGTAGAAGCGCATCACAATTAGGGAGTTCTAACAGTAATGTTAGCAGTTTAGGATATCAAGCCGGAATGAATAATACAGGAAGCTCTAATACTTTTTTAGGTGCAAACTCGGATCAGAATTCAGCTAACAGTTCGATTACTAATTCAACAGCAATTGGGTTTGGCGCCAAAATAAATGCAGCAAATCAAATTCAATTAGGAAATACAAATGTAACTAGTGTAAATACTAGTGGAAATTTAACTGCCAATTCGTTTATTAAATCAGGGGGTTCTGCTACTGAATATTTAATGGCTGATGGATCAGTTTCTACCGGAAGCAGCACAACTATTGGTGCTATAAGTTCTTCTTCAGATCCAAAAGGCGCTACCATAACTGCAGGCGAATTAAAACTTGCCCCAGCTGATGCTTCTAATGGAGGTATTGTTACCACGGGGACTCAAACATTTGCAGGCGCTAAAACGTTCTCTGATGGATTAACAGTAATTAATAAACCATTTTTACCAACTAAATTGAATCAAAGTCAAATTAATAGTTTGACTGGGGTTGAAGAAGGAATGGTCGTTTATAATACCGATTCAAGAAAGTTGCAGGTGTATTCTGTTGGATCTACGGATGTAATAAATGATTTATTTAGCGGAAGTTTTACCGATAGATTTTTATTTGATTTTGAACAAACTTTTGTTAGCCCAACTACTGGAGTGATAACAGCAATTCAATTTTTTGTAAAATCTTATAATGGTTCTCCGTATTTAGATTTTTTTGTTGATTTTCAAAATAGTACTGGATCAAGTATTGGAGGTGGAGGTAATTTTAATCCCTCAAATAATACTACTGTAGCACAATGGGTAAATGTAATGGTTAATAATGTAGTTGTAACTTCGGGTCAAGCATTAAAATTCAGAATCTCTACTTTTTCACCTGATTTAATGTTTGGAACTAATAGTAATTATCCAAATGGAGCTTTAAATGCATTATGTTGTGGACCAGCAAATGGAGATGATGTAATGTTTAAAATATTGATTACTCCAACAAATGGTTCATCAGCATATTGGGTAAATTTAAATTAATATCTAACCTATAATCTAAAAAGCCCGAACAAGTTCGGGCTTTTTTATACTTAAAATAGATAGTTCTTTATACTCTTCCTTTTAACGCATTAAACACCCATGCATTCGCTAAGAAACCAACACCAACGGCACCAAAGCCCCATCCTGCAATATCGGCATATTTGTAAACTCCTAGTCCAATTAAAATAAGCCCCATTATGATCATTATAAAGGTGGCCCATCCTAAAACAGTATTTTTATTCATTCCCATAGTTTAATATTTATTGAGGTGTACAAATATCGTTATTTTAATTTTTGCTCTAAATAATTATGCAAATATTTTAACTAACATTTCTTTAAGTAAATCATGATTCGATAAGGAATTTGCGCCAACACCTTTGCTTTTCACATCAATTTCACGTAAAGAGGACACAATGCTACTTACTTTTTTCATTGGATAATTTTTTATCGCCACTTCGTAATCTTTCATAAAAAACGGATTTACACCAAGCACCGGAGCAGCCGCTCTGGGATCTTTATCTTTCAATCCGTGGTATTTCAATAATTTCACAAAAAAACCAAATACCAAACTCACAGTAACCACCAAAGGATTGTCTTTTGGATTATCGGCAAAATATTGCGCAATCTTATAGGCTTTCAATTGGTCTTTGGAACCAATCGCATTTTGCAATTCGAATACATTGAAATCTTTACTGAAACCGATATTGTATTCAATATCTTTGGGTGTTATAGCATGGCCTTTCGGCAAAATAATTTGAAGTTTATCCAATTCATTGCTAATTCTACTCAAATCATTTCCCAGAAACTCCACCAGCATGGCATTGGCTTTAGGTTCTATTGAATACCCTCTTCCTTGCAATAACCTTTGAATCCAAATGCCCACCTGATTTTCGTATAATTTTTTGCTTTCGAATAAAACCCCATTTTTAGCAATCAATTTTACTAATTTCTTTCTTTTATCGAGGGTTTTATATTTATAAGCCACGACTAAAACGGTGGTTGGTTGCGGGTTTTCGGCATAGCTTTCCAGTTTATCAATCGTTCGAGACAACTCTTGGGCTTCACGAACCACCACCACTTGGCGCTCGGCCATCATGGGATAGCGTTTTGCATTGGAAACAATATCTTCAATTGTAGCATCACGACCGTAAATTACCGTTTGATTAAACCCTTTTTCGTCTTCACTTAAAATGTTGTTTTCAATATATTCGGTTAATTTATCAATGTAATACGGTTCTTCGCCCATTAAAAAATAAATGGGCTTAATAGTTCCCGCTTTAAGGTCGTTAATGATTTTTAAAACTTCATCCATTTTTATCTGTTCTTTAAAATTCTTACTTTTGCTTTATGCAAAAACTACAATTTCCATCGTATTCGTTTCGCTTCAAAAATAGTGAAAATAAAATTGCCATCTTCGATGAAATTCGTAAAAAATTTATTCTACTCACACCCGAAGAGTGGGTGCGTCAACATGTAGTTCAGTATTTGCTTCAAGATAAAAACTACCCAAAATCGTATATCAACGTTGAGAAATTAATTAAAGTAAACGATCTTAATAAACGCTACGACATTGTGGTGTACCAACCCAACGGCGAATTGTTTTTGCTAATTGAGTGCAAAGCGCCCGAAGTAAAAATATCGCAGCAAACATTTGATCAGATTGCGCGTTACAATTTAGTTTTAAATGCCAAATACTTAATGGTAAGCAACGGACTAAATCATTACTTTTGCAAAATAGATTTTGAAAACGAGAAATATGTTTTTCTCGAAGAATTACCAAATTTTGGAGAATAGATTCAATGGATAAAAAAATTGCAGTTGTTATTTTAAATTGGAACGGAGCCAAATTGCTAGAGCAATTTTTGCCTTCGGTGGTGGCTTATTCTAATGAAGCAAACATTTATGTTGCCGACAATGCTTCTACCGACAATTCGATTGCTGTGATTAAAGAACAATTTCCATCGGTTCAAATTATTCAAAACGAAGGGAATTTTGGGTTTGCAATGGGATATAATGTGGCTTTACAAAATGTAGAAGAACCGTATTATGCTCTTGTAAATTCGGATATTGAAGTTACCGAAAATTGGCTGAGCCCTATACTTACTATTTTTGATAATGAACCAAACACCGGAATCATTCAACCCAAAATTTTAGATTACAAAAACAAAGATTACTTTGAATACGCCGGTGCAGCCGGGGGTTATATTGATCAATACGGGTATCCGTATTGCCGCGGAAGAATTTTTGAATCGATTGAAAAAGACCACCACCAATACGACGATGAAACTGAAATTTTTTGGGCAAGTGGCGCGTGTTTTTTCATCCGAAAAGAAATTTACAGAACACTAAATGGCTTTGATCCCGATTTTTTTGCACATCAAGAGGAAATTGATTTGTGTTGGCGTGCCTTTAATTTGGGCTACTCTGCAAAATATACTAGCAAATCAGTTGTATACCATGTTGGAGGTGCAACTTTGAATCATTCAAACCCAAAAAAGACCTTTTTGAATTTTAGAAATTCCTTGTTGATGCTCTTGAAAAATTTGCCAAGCCACCAATTATTTCCAATTATTTTTATTCGATTGGTCTTGGATGGATTGGCGGGAATTCAATTTATTTTTAAAGGTAAATTTGCCCATTGCTTTGCCATCCTTAAAGCGCATTTTTATTTTTATCATTTAATTAACTACAACCTAAAAAAAAGAGGAACGATCCAAAAATCGGACTATTATCAATCAAAAAGCATCGTTTTTAGTTATTTTTTGAATCAGAAAAAACAATTCTAACAGGAAGTTAACAATT
>JBILNU010000072.1:0-9353 GCA_044374815.1 Flavobacterium sp. | reverse complement strand
AAAGGGACTGCCGAAATGAAAAAGAACTCTATTTTGAGTGATAAAGAAGTAGCTGATGGGCTTATATTAACTTGTCAAGCACATCCAACTTCGAGTGAATTAACTGTAGATTTTGATGATGTTTAAATTAGTTGTGATAGAATTCTGTCAACTATTTTTTCTGGCGATATTGTTCGCATAACCTCTTCATGTCCTGCAACTTTAATATTTCCATATACCGATGTAGGCAGTAATGGATATTGATCTCTATTGGAAACCAAACAATTTTCTTCCGGTTGGTTATAGGGTGCAAAGCCCGCATAAGGATGCGTAGCGCCCCATAAAGTGATGGTTTTTACTCCAAATAATGCCGCCAAATGGGCATTTCCAGAATCCATAGAGAGCATAACATCTAGATTGGATATTAAATCCAGCTCCTCTACAAAGGAGATTTTTTTAGAAAAATTATAGACATTTTCTAATCCATTTGCCAGATGTTCTAAATGAATAAAATCATGTTCGCCTCCAAATAATAAAATTTTACATTCTTTTCTTTCTGAAAGTTCCTGAATAACTTGCTGCATTAAGTCTCCTGGATAAGTTTTCCATCGGTAATGAGCAAATGGGGCAATGCCAATCCATTTTTCTTTTTTCTCACCCAAAATAGTGATTGCTTTTTCGGGAATCGAGCCTTTTTCTAACAAATAAGGCAGATCCATATTTACCGAATAACCCAATTCCTTGAGCGTATCCAGGTGTCTTTCGATCATTCTTTTTAATGGCCGAAACTCTTTATTAGTTAAGCTAGTGAGTGCTTTTTTTTCGGCTCTTCCTTTATCGGTTGCAGCGACTTTTTTACCAAATAGGGCAAACAGTTGACACACCACTTTAGAGCGTAGCACATTATGAAAATCGGCGATTTGAGTTACCCCAAGCGCTTTCAAATCAAAAAATAATTTCAAAATGCCGAGAAAGCCTTTGTGTTGGTGGTGGGTATGAACCGAGAAAAAATTTACATTGGGAATGTTTTCAAAGATTGCTTTAAAAAAAGGTCTAGAAACAACGGTAATTTTTAAATCGGGATACTGTCTTGATAATGCAATTACAACAGGAACTGTCATGGCAACATCTCCCATTGCAGAGAGTCTGATAATGGCAATATGCTGTGCGTTATTCGACAACTAAATTATTTTTTATTCTGATATAAAACAGGGTTCAAATCATCGTCGTTGTACATTTTCATTTGTTTGTACACCTTCATGAATTTATTTCCGTTTTCAATGTCTGATAATAAATCATCAATGGCAGTAGATAAATCCGAACGTTGTTCTAATAGTACATTAAGTTTTTCTTGGCATTTATCTCTATGCTCTTGAGTCGCTTCAGATCGAGTCGCTTCTTCGTTCATATGATAAATTTTTAATGCCAAAATAGATAATCTATCGATTGCCCAAGCCGGACTTTCAGAATTGATTGTTGCTGTCGATTTTACTTCGGCATGCGCGTATTTTTGTAGAAAGTAGCTGTCAATATATTCTACCATATCGGTGCGCTCCTGATTGGAAGCATCGATTTTTCTTTTTAAGGTTAATGCGGCTACCGGATCAATATTTGGATCTCTAATAATGTCTTCAAAGTGCCATTGAACGGTGTCAATCCAGTTTTTAAAATACAATAAATGTTCTATTTTATCACTTGGATAAGGATTGCTTATAGGTTGGTTTACGCTGTCGTGAACGTGGTAATCCTTAATGCTTTGTTCAAATATGGAATAGGCAAATTTTGAAAACATCACTATATCATTTTAATTATTTCATACAATTCAACCAAAAGGTCTCGAATGCAAAGATAGTTTTTATACTTTTACATAAACAGACAAATTTTAGATATTTATGAAAACAATATTAATCTTTTTATTATTTAGCTTCAACTATACCTTTTCACAATTGGATGAAACAAAAGATCTTATTGATTCAAGATTGATTTCAACTAATGCAATCCCAAAAATGATTGGGACTTTTCGTGAAGAAGTAAAATTATCTAATAAATCATTTGACACAATTAAAGTTTGGTATAACTCTACTAATTTAGCTAAATTTATTTGTGTAATAAATAAAAATAATGGATTTGATAATGATACTTTTCATCGATTATCAACTCATCTAAATATTGGATTCAAATTATCAAATTCAATAATTATTGATAATCAAGAGTTTTATTACGATTCAATAATGAGACGATTAATTATAAAAATATATTCAACAGAAATAAAAAATAAACTAATTGAAGTGCAATTTATTTCTGATTACGATTTAATTAAAAACAAGCTTCCTCAAGTTATAAACTGGTAATTCAAATCAATATGCAAATTCATTATATTTCTAGTCACAACAGCATCCTAAATCATTTTTTAGCTGAAATTAGAGATGTTCAAATCCAAAAAGACGGCCTTCGTTTTAGAAAAAACATGGAACGAATTGGAGAGATAATGGCGTATGAAATAAGTAAAGAATTGCAATACCAAGAAGTTTCGGTGACTACTCCACTTGGAGTAAAAAATACAACCGCAGTGGCAGATAAAGTGGTTTTATGCTCCATATTAAGAGCGGGATTGGCTTTGCATACGGGATTTACAAACTTCTTTGACCATGCCGAAAACGGGTTTGTTTCTGCTTACAGACACCACCCAAATAATGATGACTTTTTTGATATATTAATAGAATATAAGGCCATGCCTTCCTTGGAAAATAAAGTGCTTATTCTTATTGACCCTATGCTGGCAACCGGACAATCAATAGTGGCTGTTTTAAATAAATTACATTTAGAACAAAAACCGAAAGAAGTTCATATAGCCTTAGTTATTGCCGCTCCAGAGGGCATTGCACATTTACGAAAAACTATTCCTAATAATTGTCATCTATGGGTTGCTTCATTAGATGAAAGGCTGAATGAGAAAAATTATATCATCCCAGGCCTAGGAGATGCAGGAGATTTGGCTTTTGGTGATAAATTATAATTGCGAAAAGAAACAGAAAAATCCGCATGAAATAGAAATTAATAAGATTAATTCTTGTTGGAATTTACTCTGAAAGTACTCTACCGTATTGGTTGCAATTATTGCCATTGGCAAGAAAGAAAAGACTAATATTTCATTGCTTTTATTTGCTGAAATTAAAAAGATTACCACGCTAATTAGGACAGCAAAAAATACTTTTTTATATGAAGCTTGTAAGTTTAAGGGCTTGTTTGGGATAGAAAAAATAAAAGGAAAAACAAAAAATACTAGGAAAACTGCAAAAATTGAAAAGGCTATGTTTTGAGATTGACTGGTAAAGTAATCTATTTTATAACTTACTGCATTTGATTGAAGAAAATTGGTAACCACTGATTTATCAAACAAAAGATCATAAAACAAAAAAACAACAGCAAATCCGAATAAAGCCACGAACGGAATCAGCCAGTTTCTATAGTCTCGTGAGGCATTAAATATTATTGAAACGTAGACCAAAACAATAAAAATTAGGGCCCAATAATGAAATAAACTCGCTACAAAAATCCATAACGACGCATCAAATATTTTTTCTTTAGTAAATTTTAATGTTTGAAGAGAAATTAACCTTCTCATAGATAATAAAACAAAGAAGTTTGCCAAAAGTAAATTCATACTACTCATGATTTTTGGAAAAAATAATAAAAAAAGTAAGTAGTAAAGTGCTGTATAAGAGCTGTCTCTGGTTAATGCATTTTTCTTTACAATAAAATTTGCAAGCAATAAAGAAGCAAAAATTAGCACTAATGCTCCGGCTTTTTTTGCAATTTCATTCCAAGAATTTATCCCTGTTGGATTCTGAAATTGATACACAAAATAGAGGATGATTGTTAAAATTCCTATCAAAGAATAATTAATTGGAGTAGATTTTTTAAAAATGCTTGTTATCATGAGTATATTTTATACTTTTGCGTTGTAAATATAACACTACATCCAATACAAAAACAAATAAAACTTAATTAGATGAAAGCATTTTTTGAAGCAATACAATCTCTTTTCGTAGATTTTTTATTCAAACCTTTAGATTGGTTACGTGCTTTAGAGCTAGATAATTGGTGGTTGGCTAACATTGTTAGCTGGGCTTTAATGGCAATTTGCTTAAAATATATTATCTACTGGTGTAAGCAATTAACCATTCACCAAAAAAACAACGAAGAAAACCAAGATACTACGGCACACTCTTTCTTAAAGTAAGTCGAATCCGATATCTTTTCTATAATACATCTTATCAAAATGTAGTTTTTCTATGTTTTGATAAGATTTTTTTATGGCCTCTTGAAAATTAGCTCCAAATGAAGTAATGGCAATAACGCGTCCGCCATTTGTAACCACTTTATTATTATTCAATTTGGTTCCTGCATGAAAAGCAATCGAATCTTGAATTTTCTCTAATCCCGAAATTTCAAATCCTTTATCATACTCTTCTGGATATCCACCCGAAACGACCATGATGGTAGTAGCACTTCTTTCGTCTATTTCTAATACTACTTCATTAAGAGTTTGAGTAGCTACTGCTTGAAATAATTCCACTAAATCGGATTTCAGTCTCGGAATTACCACTTCTGTTTCTGGATCACCCATTCTTACATTATACTCAATAACAATTGGCTCGCCTTTTACATTGATTAGACCTATAAAAATAAAACCTTTATATTCAATGTTGTCTTTTTGTAATCCAGCAATGGTAGGTTTTACAATTCGGGTTTCAATTTTTTCCAACAAAAGGGCATCTGCAAATGGAACTGGTGAAACAGCTCCCATTCCGCCTGTGTTTAATCCGGTGTCGCCTTCTCCTATTCGTTTATAATCTTTAGCAGTTGGAAGAATTTTATAGTTTTTACCATCTGTTAAAACAAAACAACTCAATTCAATTCCGTCAAGAAACTCTTCAATAACTACTTTAGCGCTTGCTGAACCAAATTTTTGATGCACCAACATGTTTCGCAATTCGGTTTTGGCTTCCTCCAAATCCTGAATGATTAAAACCCCTTTCCCAGCAGCCAGGCCGTCTGCTTTTAAAACATAGGGCGATTGCAAAGTTTCTAAAAACTGACATCCTTTTTCAACTGTATCTTTGGTAAAACTGTCATAGGCAGCAGTTGGAATGTTGTGTTTAATTAGAAATTCTTTAGCAAATTCTTTACTGCCTTCTAATTGTGCCCCGTGTTTTGAAGGGCCAATAACCGGAATGTGATTTAAAACTGAATCATTATTGAAAAAATCATAAATTCCTAAAACTAAAGGATCTTCTGGTCCAACCACTACCAAGTCTACTTTTTCTTGGATAGCAAAAGTTTTTATGGCTTCAAAATCGGAAATATTTAAAGAAACATTAGTTGCTATTGCGGCAGTTCCGGCATTTCCAGGTGCTACAAAAAGTTTAGAACATTTTGAACTTTGTAACATTTTCCATGCTAGAGCGTGTTCTCTTCCGCCAGAACCAAGTAGTAAAATTGTCATTATGTTGGGCTATTTGTTGTGGTGCAAAAATAGTTTGTTTTAGAGAGAATAAATAATGAATTCTAAAAAAATATAAAGCTTAATTAGAGGAAACTTTTAAAATAAATAAATCAGAAAATTAATAGGCTTTTTCTTCTCCTTTGATGGTATTAAATACGGTTAAAAAAACAATTTTAATATCTAATAATAAAGTCCAATTTTCTAGATAATAAATATCGTATTTCACTCGATTTATGATATCCGTTTCGGTCTCTACTTCTCCTCTATAACCATTGGTTTGGGCTAATCCTGTAATTCCTGGCTTAATAAAATGACGCACCATGAACTTGTCTACTTTTTTGGCATACATTTCAGTGTGGCTTACCATGTGCGGTCTGGGCCCAACTACTGACATTTCTCCTAAAAAAACATTAAAAAATTGAGGCAGTTCATCAATACTAGTCTTTCTAATAACCCTACCTATTTTAGTAATTCTAGGGTCATTCTTTGAAACTTGTTCAATATCGGCTATTTCATTAATTTTCATGGATCTAAATTTAAAACAATCAAATTCATGATAATTTAAACCATTCCTTTTTTGTTTAAAAAATATTGGCCCCTTTGATTCTAGCTTTATTAAAATAGCCAATATTGGTGTAAGCCAAGAAAGAATGCCTATAATGATTAAAATAGAGAATAATAAATCGAAGGATCTCTTAATTATTTTATTTGCTGTATCTTCTAATGGAATATTTCTTAGCGAAACTATTGGAATATACCCGTAATAATCTAACTTTAAATTTCTTGATGTTGGTTCCTTTTCATCGGGTAAGAATTTTAATGTTTTTAGATTATTATCTGCAAAATCAATATAATTATTCACATCTGTATTGGATAAATCTGCAAGAGCACAATAAATTTCATCTATTTTATTTTCTTTTACAAACTCAAAACATTCTTGAATTTTTTCTTTTTTATTGGTTTTTAAATCAAAAGATTGTAAAAGCTTGTAACCATAATTTGGGTTTTCATTAAAAAACTCAACAAGATGTGAGGTGTGTTTTTCTTCTCCAACAATTACGACTCTTCTAAAATTACCTCCATATACTACCCTAAATTTTCTCAAAAAATAGTAAATAAATAATTTTTCAAAAGCAATTAAAAACATCGCTGTTGAAATGAATTTCAATATGGTTGAGGGATCAGAAAACTTTAAGAAATACCCAATGTAGGCAAAGTTTACCAAAATAAAAGCAGCATATTGCTTCCCTATTTTCTCAATGATTTCTGAAGATTTTGTAAAGCGATACACTTCATAAAATCCAACATTCCATGATATTACAATCCATGAAAAAGAAATAAAAAGATGGTAATAAAAACTATTTAGAGAATTTATTAATAGAATTGTTGCTAAGAAATTAATAATAATTAAATCAAGCAAATATGAAAATGGTCTAATATATATGGAAAACCTTCCTGTGTGTCTTTGCACTAAAAAATGTATTTTGAAAAATCTTTATGCTCTTCTTTTAATAATTCTTCTGATGACAAAGATTTGAAATAATCATACGTTATTTTCATTCCTTCTTGTCTAGAAACTTTGGCTTCCCAGCCTAATATTTCTTTAGCCTTTGTAATATCTGGTTGGCGTTGAAGCGGATCATTAATTGGTAATGGATGATATACTACCTTTTGATTGGTACCCGTTAGTTTAATGATTTCGTCTGCAAAATCTTTTATTGTAATTTCATCTGGATTTCCAATATTTACAGGCAACACATAATCCGAATGCAATAATCTAAAAATACCTTCTACTTGATCATCAACATAACAAAAAGAACGTGTTTGCATTCCGTCACCAAATATAGTGAGGTCTTCACCTCTTAATGCCTGCCCAATAAAAGCCGGAATTACACGGCCATCATTAAGTCGCATTCGTGGGCCATAAGTGTTAAAAATTCTTACAATTCTTGTTTCTACTCCATGAAAAGTATGATACGCCATAGTTATAGATTCTTGAAATCGTTTGGCCTCATCATAAACGCCTCTTGGACCAATAGTATTTACGTTTCCGTAATATTCTTCTGTTTGTGGATGAATTAATGGATCTCCATAAACTTCGGAAGTGGAAGCAATAAGTATTCTAGCTTTTTTAACTCGGGCTAAACCTAATAAATTGTGTGTTCCTAGTGATCCAACTTTAAGGGTTTGAATCGGAATTTTTAAATAATCAATTGGGCTGGCTGGGGATGCAAAATGCAAAATGTAGTCTAATTTACCAGGTACATGAACAAACTTAGTAATATCATGATGATAAAATTCAAAGTTTTCTAACTTAAATAAATGTTCAATGTTTTTTAAATCTCCAGTTATTAGATTGTCCATTCCTATGACAAAATAACCTTCTTTTATAAATCGATCACAAAGATGAGAACCTAGAAAACCTGCCGCACCAGTAATTAATATTCTTTTCATTCTAAAGGGTGTTATCTCTGTGTTTAAATGAATAATTAAAATTAAACAAACAATAGAGAATAATGAAAAATACGATTCCTCTTTGTCTGCAAAAAAATGACTCTGACAAAAATAACAATATCATTGTGATTGCAAAAGCAATATGTAGAAAATCTTTTTTTTGGATTCCGTTAAAAAGATTTAAAAACAACATCACTATTAGAACCAATAATCCAAAAACTCCTATTTCTGAAAGTGATTGAATGTATTGATTGTGAAAGTTATATTCGCCGTATTCTTTATTTAAATTATGCTCTAGGGCTTTTTTTCGTATTACTTCTTGAGAGGCTTCCAATCCAAGTCCGGTAAAAAACGTCGACGATTCTTGTTGTATTTCTTTATATACCCTTATTTGATAAACTCTTATTGCCGTTCCTGGGAAAAAATCACTTTGCTTAAATGATTTATTTTTCCATGCTTCAGCCAAGCTAACATTGTGAATTGAAGTTGAGTCTATATTGTTGTTTTTGCTGCTAATATTATCGACAAATGCAGTTTCAAATTCTAAAAAAAAGCGTTCTTTAACTTCTTTAACGAAAAAAATCGAGAAAAATAAAAATAATGAAACTGCCGAAATAGTTAATGCCTTTGTGCCCTGAGATATTTTGGCATAAAAAGCATAAAAACAAATAATAATAACGAAATCAATTGTGATAATACTTTTTGAAGAAAGTAAAAAAATGAATGTCGAAATTAGGATTAATGCAATTTTATCAATGTTGTTTTTTTTCTTTAACTGAACAAAATAAAATAATGCAAACGAAGTAAAAACCGACATATAAATAGATCCAGGATCGTCTGGAACAAGGTTTTTATTAAAGAAGCTTTCTCTGTTTTGAGTGTGATAATAATTCAAACAGGCGTTCGCAAAATACAAAACAGCATAAAAAAGCATTCCGAAACTGTAAAATCTAAAAATATTGTATTTAGATTCTTCTGATATTTTTGGAATTATTATAAAGACAGCTGGTATTACTATAAATGATAATGATTTTTGAAGCCCAGAAAGTGAGTCATTAAAATTATTAGTCCAAAACAAAGAAAAAGCCATTACAATGAAAAATAAAAATGGCATAAATACCGATTTTTCATAGTTTATTTTCTGGCGTTTATTTAGTGCGATACCAATTAGTACAAAACCTATAGTGGCAATACTTACAAATATATTTTCAAGCGGTAAGGTTATTAAAATTAAAGTGATTAAAAGCTTTAATAAATCCTGCGGGTTTGTAATAACGTTGGTTAGAAAACCAGAAATAGCGGTTTTATTGATGCCCATTTATTTTCTTTTTAATAGTTACAAAAATATACTTATTGTTGGAAACTCAACATTTATTTGAAAAAATGTTTCTAATATATTTTACTTGTTATT
>JBILNU010000155.1:0-2817 GCA_044374815.1 Flavobacterium sp. | reverse complement strand
GGCAATAATTTTCCTAAAAGGATTTTATCAAAATGTTCGTTGATGGCAAAGGCCAATCCGGCAATTAAAATGGGTATACCATAGTGCATCATGCGTTTCCATAATTCGGGATCCATCTTCCAATTTATATTAAAATAATCAGGAGACAAGACAATGAATGTGGCTAAACTAGAAATCAACATGGATAGAAAAATATAACCAACTTCAAAATCATCCACATAAATAGACGCAAAAATGCCGTTCGGATCTGCATTTGCAATAGTTGGCAAAGCCAATAAAAAGAAGAAATTCAGGCCTAAGTTAATGACCACATTTCCAATTTTAATTGCGGCAAAGCGCTTTGGTCTTTGATTAGCTCTTAACTTTGAAAACGGAATAACAACTAAGGCATCTAATACCAATATCCAAATAGAATAGGTGATGTATTGTACTTCTACATTAGCAAAATTAGCTAAGGTGTTTCTAAACAATAAAGCAATTATCAAAAAGGTTAAAGAGCTCCAAAAAATAGAAATGGTAGAAGTTGAAATTACTTTTTTCTTATCGTCTTCGGAATTATAAAATCGGAAAAAAGCAGTTTCTAATCCGTAGGATAAAATCACATTAAAAAATACCATCCAAGACAATACCGTGGTGAGGTCTGCATAATCTGCTCTATTTGGAAGCACATTGGTGTAAAGTCGAACCAAAAAGAAACTAAGCATTCTTGGTAGCACCATGGCCAAACCATAAATTGCAGTTTGTTTGAATAAGTTTTTATATAAACTCAAGGTAATTATCTTTAATCATAAACAAAAATAGTTATAATATCGATGTAATAAAAAAAGAGCCAACAAATGTTGACTCTTTTATGATTTTGTTAATACAAAATGTTATCCATTTAAAGCTTCGGCTCCACCAACGATCTCTAAAATCTCGTTTGTAATTGCCGCTTGACGCGCTTTGTTGTAGGTTAATTTTAATTGATCTCTTAATTCGGTGGCGTTATCGGTTGCTTTGTGCATTGCGGTCATACGTGCTCCGTGTTCTGAAGCAAATGAATCGCGGATGGCTTTATACAATTGCGTTTTTAACGATTTTGGAATTAATGTTAAAACGATTTCTTCTTTTGATGGCTCAAAAATATAATCACCAGCAGAAGCAACTGCATCTGTAGCAACAGGTGCTAAAGGCAAGAATTGCTCTGTTTGAACGATTTGAGTAGCCGCATTTTTAAATTGATTGTAAACAATTTCAATTTTATCGTAAGCTCCAGATGTAAACATTTCTGTAAGTTCGTCGGCTATTTCTGCTACAGCATCAAAAGTAAGATTATCAAAAATTGCATTATGACTAGCAACAACCGTATTGGTTTTTTTAAATACATCGCCACCTTTTTTTCCGATAGAAAAAACATCTACTTGTTTTCCTTCATAAGAATCAGCAATAGCTTTTGCTTGTTTAATTACGTTGGTATTGAAAGCGCCGCACAATCCTCTGTTAGAAGTAACTGCAACAATTAATACTTTATTGATTTCGCGTTGAGCAGTAAAATCACCCCCAACTTCGCCATCCATAGTAGCGCTTAAACTTTGTAATAATTCCGTTAATTTTTCGGCATAAGGGCGCATTGCTGTAATTGCATCTTGTGCTTTTTTCAACTTTGCCGCAGAAACCATTTTCATTGCAGAAGTAATCTGCATCGTAGATGAAACGGATGTAATTCTATTACGGATTTCCTTTAAGTTTGCCATTTTTTTTGAAAGTTAGGAGTTTGAAGAGGGAAGATGGAAGTAAAAATATGCCTTTCTACTTCCAGCTTCTAACTTCCTTCTTAATTATATTTTGCAGAGATTTCTGCAGCTGCTTTTTCAATAACATCAGTAATGTTATCGTCTAGTTTCCCAGCTTTTAATGCGTCTAAAGTATCTCTGTGTGTATTATTTAAATATTCTAAGAAATCTTTTTCAAATTCTTTTACTTTATCTACAGGAACATTTCTTAATAAATTTTTAGAACCTGCATAGATAATAGCTACTTGATCTTCTACTGTATAAGGAGAGTTCAAACCTTGTTTTAAGATTTCAACGTTACGTTTTCCTTTTTCAATTACGTTTAAAGTAACCGAATCCAAATCAGAACCAAATTTTGCAAACGCTTCCAATTCACGGAATTGCGCTTGGTCTAATTTTAAGGTACCTGCTACTTTTTTCATTGATTTAATTTGTGCATTACCTCCCACACGAGATACCGAAATACCTACGTTAATTGCAGGACGAACTCCAGAGTTGAATAAATCTCCATCTAAGAAAATTTGTCCGTCTGTAATCGAAATTACGTTAGTTGGGATGTATGCAGAAACGTCACCTGCTTGAGTTTCAATGATAGGTAAAGCAGTTAATGAACCTCCGCCTTTTACGATGCTTTTTAAAGTATCTGGCAAATCGTTCATGTTTTTAGCAATATCATCATCTGCAATTACTTTACAAGCTCTTTCTAATAAACGAGAGTGTAAGTAAAATACGTCTCCAGGGTAAGCCTCGCGTCCTGGTGGTCTTCTTAATAAAAGAGATACCTCACGGTAAGCAACTGCTTGTTTAGATAAATCATCATAAACAATTAATGCAGGACGACCTGAGTCACGGAAATATTCTCCGATTGCAGCTCCAGCCATTGGCGCATATACTTGCATTGGTGCAGGATCGGATGCATTAGCTGCTACAATTACTGTATAAGCCATTGCTCCTTTTTCTTCTAGCATTTTAGCAATTCCAGCTACAGTCGACGCTTTTTGTCCGATTGCAACATAGATACAAAATACTGGTTTTCCAGCATCAT
>JBILNU010000071.1:0-9392 GCA_044374815.1 Flavobacterium sp. | reverse complement strand
TTCAAAACCTCCCGTAAATGATATTAATTTCCCATAAGGAATGTCTTCAATGTTTCCAAAACGAAATAAATATTTGTCTTGATAAAATTTTTGAGTAGAAATTCCAATTGTTGACAATGCTAATCTGGAGGAATTAAAATATTGAAGCGGATCAATTGTAATATCGGGCTTTGTTTGATAATTTGTATTAGTAAATCCAGCTGTTACAACTAGGTGTGAGGTTCTAGAAATTTCTGATTTTCTTCCAAAAATATTAAATGAATGGCCTCCCCAAAAGGAATACGAATTAGTATTAAAGTTTTGACTAACTGCAGACGAATTTTGATCAAAAAGAATTTGATTGAAAGATTTGTAGTCAAAATACATTCCTCCAGCCCAATGGGTGAAAGTAGAGAAAAAAGGCCGATCAACTTTTATGGATTTGTAGCTATTGTTATTTAGATCTTTTTTTGAAGCTACAGAAGTATTAATGAAAGTGTTAAATACGTTTGGAATGGTATATTTGGAATCATATCCATAATTATTTACCGTGCTATTGTCCAAACTTTTTAAATAATTAATATCAAATTCGTGTCCTAGTCCAATAAAATTTCTTTCATTGATGTCAAAATTTGATACATTGTTAGCATAAGAACCCGTTATTGCAGCGCTCCAAGTATCTAAAACCCGAATCGAAACATCTATTGAATCCTTACAATTTGGTATAGCTACTGGTAGGATTTTTACACTTCGAACATACCGCTGCCCACGAATTAAACGCTCCGATTCTTTTATTAATAAGGAATCTAATTCTTCATTTTTATTGAATAACAGTAAATTTCTAATCGTCCAATTTTTAGTTTTTATATGTAATGCGTTTCCAATTTTTTCTAATTTATTTGTGGGGAAACTATTTTTGTTTTCTGTAGAAAACCCAAATGGATCGAGCGTTTCAATTGTAATATTTCTAATTATTTTGCAATTGTAATTTGAATAGGGAACAGGAGTGATTGAAGCAGAATTTTGTCTTTTTTTATTGCTTATTTCAGAAGCATCAACACTTCGAAATAGGACTTTATGTAAGAATTTGTAAATTTTCTTTTTCTGAGAAATAGAATATAATTTGTTGTATACACTATCTGATTTTGAAGGAACACCATTTTGAGCTACCATATTGTAACTTCCCAAGAGATAGACTAATATGAATAAATAGGTTTTCAAATAACTCGATTTTTGGAAGATAAAGATATTACATAATTTGCTTTGATACTATAGCTTTAACAAAACAAAAATTCCCTAATTTGATTAGGGAATTTTAAGTAGTTATGATTTTTGTTCTTTATTGAAATAGACTAAGTAATAATACATTTGTTTTTCTTCATCCCATCCTTTTTCTACAAATTTTTCTACGCTTTCTGGATTAATAAAATCCAGCTTAATTTGAATATTTGTATCTAAATTAATAACATTTCTCATTGATTTTCTGGCGTCGGTTACTGCCGCATTTGCAATAGGGAAGGTTGTTACATCTTCAATGCTGTATTTTTCTCCACGGTCTTGTTTGTAGCTTCTAAACTCTGGAATCAAATCGGGGTTTTCCATTACATCATTTAAGAATGCGGTTTCTTCAAAATTGTCATTTTTAGCAAAATGATTTACCGCACGATTCATAAACATGACTTCTTGCTTTTTGTCTTCGGCAGGAAAAACTATTTCTTTTGCAAATTCTTGGCAGAATTTCAAGTATTTTTTGGTCATGAAATTCTCGTCTTGAAAAGCATCTACCGACAAAAAATGCTCTAGCCAATATCTAGCGTCATATCGGTTGCTGTCTACTGTCAAGATCTTATAACCTTCTTCTTTTTTATTATTGAAAATCAAACAACCTTTATCAAGTTTATTTAAGTTAATCCCTTCTTGAAGAATCATTTCTAAATGGCTTTCTTTTTCTTCAAATTGAAGGAAATCAGTTCGTAATTCACTTTTAAAAACCCCAATTGCGTCAACTATATTGTTGTCAATTGAAACATTCGTTAAGTAGGTTACATAAACCTCTCCGTTTTTAATGTGTGGATGATTGGATTGTTCAAATAAATGTTGCGTTATTTTTTTTGATACATCATGCACAGCGCCTGGATTGGTAAAAATCTCATCAGCCAATTTGAACATTTCATTGTATTCTAAATCTACTTCATGTGCAAACTGATAATAATTTTCTTCTTTTTCACGAAAAGATTTGAAGAAATATTCTTTCAATATAGGAACTATTTCGTCATTTAATGAGTAAGGGGTTTCAGACAAGAAAACAGATTCGTTTCGGCTTTTATTTCCAACTTTATGAATTGATAAAGTTTCGATGTGTGTATTGAATAGGTTAATCATTTTTTTAGGCGCTAAGGGATAGGTTTCTGAGTTGCTGAGTTTTTAGCTTCGTTCTTTTATTTTATTGATAAAGGAGACAAGCATTCGCTCTAACTCTCGACTGTCCTCATATAGGTTATTATACTCTTTTTCTTTTATGTAATTAATATTTTTTGCAATTTCTAGTTGTGTTTGGAATTCAAATAAGGAACTAATGGACACATTTAAAAACCTAAGGTATTCTTTGTTGCTATCTCTTCCGCACCCTTCGGCTATATTACTTGGAACTGAAATAATGCATCTTCTTATTTGAGAAGTCAATCCGAAAATTTCTTCTTTTGGAAATTCTTTGGTGTTAGAATAAGTATTTGTAACAAGGTTCATGGCTTTTTGCCAAATCAGAAGGTTTCTAAAATTACTCATCAATTTGTATTTTAATGTTACTTAAATATACAAAAAAAACTTTGAACCTTACTGCCTCAGCAACTCAGTACCTAATTAAGAATTAATTCCAATTTTCTTCAAATCCGTAATCTTCAAAGCTGTCGTCTCCGCTAAACATATCCAAATCGTCCTCGTCTAAATCATCTTCAAATTCATTGTAACTTTCTTCCTCGTCAAAGTCGGAAACAAAATGTTTTTCCATTGCTTCTGCTGGCATTTCTCCATGCGAAAACAACAAATTAGGGTAGATAACCCCTGTCTCAATAGTGTCTTCTATGGCAGCAAGTTCCACTAAGAAAGTCCACATATTAATGAAATCATACACATAAATGATCTTTGTGAATTCTTCATCTAAAATAGAATTCAAAGTATAATCGCTCATGATTTTGGTTTCACCTGGAACATCTCCGGCATCAAACATCGGAATTTCATCTTCTTGATTCCATGTATCATCGCAGGTGTAAAAAGAAGCCACTTCCAATCCGTCAAAGCCAAAAGCATTCACAATAGCATTGTGCAAATCTTCTAAGGTATCAGTTTCTAAGATGGCGATATCTCTAAATACATCTTCTTCTGCATCTAGAATTACTCTAAATTTATAGACCATAGGTTGTAATTTTATTTGAGACCTCAAATGTAAAATATTAATTAGGAATATCGAATTAAGAAATACGAATTGTTGATAATATTTTTAATTGAAAAGGAATTTGTATTTTTGGGTTTTCAACCCAATAGCTATGAAAATTGTAATCTCTCCCGCCAAATCTTTAGATTTTGAAAGTCCGTTGCCTACACAAGATTATTCTGAGTACGGATTTCAAAAGCAATCACTTGCAATAGATAAAGTACTAAAGAAAAAAAAGCCAAAACAATTAGCCGAATTAATGGATATTTCTATGAATTTAGCCGATTTAAATTGGAAGCGCAACCAAGAGCGCAATGTAGCCGAAATTACACCTGAAAATGCCCGTCCTGCAATTTTTGCTTTTAGCGGCGAGGTATATGTTGGTTTGGATGCCTATTCGTTATCGGAAGATAAAATAAAATTACTACAAGACCGATTACGCATTTTATCGGGGCTATATGGTTTACTAAAACCATTAGATTTAATGCAGCCGTATCGTTTGGAAATGGGAACTAAGTTAGCTATTGGTGTTAAAAAAAATCTATATGAATTTTGGAAAGCAACGATAACTAAAGAATTGAATGCACAATTAGAAAAAGAGGAGCTATTTATCAATTTGGCTAGTGGCGAATATTTTGATGCGGTTGATGTGAAGCAATTAAAAGTTCCAGTAATCACCCCAGAATTCAAAGATTATAAAGACGGCAAACTCAAAATGATTAGTTTCTTTGCTAAGAAGGCTAGGGGTTTGATGGTTCGTTATATTGTAGACACCAATGCGCAAACTATAGATGACTTGAAAGGATTTAATTATGAAGGCTATGCTTTCGATGCCAATTTGAGTAAAGGAACTACTTTGGTTTTTACTAGATAATTTCTCCTTGATTATGTAATTTTTTCAATATAGAAAATATCTATAGTATCGTATTAAATAATTTATTTTCAATTATTTAATTTTATTTAATTAAACTAATAATTTAATTTTATTTTATTCGCTTAACCAGTTGGATAATATGGTTTTCCCTTGCGGAGTTAAGATGCTTTCGGGGTGAAATTGAATTCCTTTTAAGTTGAATTGTTTGTGTCGAATAGACATAATGTCTCCGTTTTCAGAGAGTGAAGTAATTTCAAGTGCTTCAGGAAAATCGTCTTTGTTTATTACCCAAGAATGATATCTTCCTACTTGTAGTTGTTTAGGTAAGTTGAAAAAAAGTGAATCAGTACCTGTTTGTTTTATAGTGTCGGTAACGCCGTGGTACACTTTTGGAAGGTTGCGTAATTGTGCTCCAAAGACTTCTCCAATTGCTTGATGTCCAAGACAAATTCCGAGTATTTTTTTTGTTGAAGCATAGGTTTTAATAACTTCTAATAAAAGTCCTGATTCTGAGGGGATTCCTGGACCTGGAGAAAGTAAAATAGCATCAAAATCTTTAAGCTCTTCTAACTCAAATTCATCATTTCGAAAAACCATAACTTCGCAATTTAGGTCTTCCAAATAATGAACTAAATTATAAGTGAAACTATCATAATTATCTATAAGAGCTATTTTTTTCATAAAGCAAATATAACATAACTGCATAAAAAAACCTTAAAGGATCTTTAAGGTTTTTTTCGTTTGAAAATGAGATTTTATTAGAACTGTAAATTCACATTTAATTCAAATTCATCAGCAATAGCTCTATCTCCAAGGCTATCAAAGAAACTTCCTGAACCATATTTAATTCCAAATTTTGTTCTGTCAATTTTTAAAGCTGTAGTAGCAGTAGTACCTTTAACGGTGATCACAAAGTTGATTGGAGCAGTTACATCTTTAATTGTTAAATCTCCAGTTACATTATAAACTCCGTTTCCTTTATCAGCTATTTTTTTGAAAACTAATTTTGAAGTAGGGTATTTTTCAGTTCCAAAGAAGTCATCATCTTTTAAGTGACCGTTTAGTTTTTCTTGGTATTCACCACTTAAATCAGTAGTATTTAAGCTAGTCATATTAACTACGAATGAACCTCCGGTTAATTTTTTTCCTTTAAAAGTAAGGCTTCCTTCTTTTAAGTTGATCGTTCCACTGTGTTGACCAGTCACTTTTTTACCTATCCAAGTAATGGTGCTTTTTGAAGCATCTACTTTTTTCATTTGAGCTGAAGCAATTGTTGAAACTGCCATTAATAATGCGATTGCGGTTGTTTTTAAATTTTTCATTTTTTTTATAATTAAGGATTAGAGATTAAATGGTTATGAATAAATCTTCGTTTGATTTTCTAACTTTTGCAGCATGTTGCGTAGCATCTTCTTCATGACGATAACCAATAGGAGCAACAAGAGCAGCGTTTAGGTTTAGTTTGTCTAAACCTAAAATTTCATTATATTGAGCTGGTACAAAACCTTCCATAGGAGTAACATCAATTTTAAGTTCTGCAGCTGCATTTAATAAATTACTTAATGCAATGTAGGTTTGCTTTGAAGTCCAAATTGGTTTGATCTCATCGGGCATGTTTTTGATAGTTCCTTTCATGTAATCACTAAAACCAGACAAAGTATCTACCGGAATGTTTCTTGTGATAGCAATATTTTGAATGTAACTTTCAACATCAGCCTCAGTTACAGTAGTTTGATTAGCAAAAACAATTAAGTGAGATGCATCAACAACTTGAGTCTGACCCCATGAAGCCTCTTTTAGTTTTTCTCTAATTTCTGGATTTTCAACTACAATTACTTTATATAATTGCAAACCAAATGAAGATGCAGAAAGACGTATTGCTTCTTTTATAGTGGCTAAATCTTCAGCAGATACTTTTTTAGAAGCATCGAATTTTTTTGTGGCGTAACGCCATTTTGCATTTTCATTAAATTGACTCATAGTATTTATTTTAAGGTTCTATATTTTTCTAATAAAGTGTTGAGTTGTGCTTTTTCGGTTGTACTTAAATTATCGGCAAATTGATTTTCATATTCAAGAACCTTTGGATCTAGAATCTTTAATAATTCCAAACCTTTATTGGTTATTAATACTTCAATTTTTCTTCTATTTTCAGGGCATACCTCTCGAGTTACTAATTCTTTAAGTAGTAATTTATCAATCAATCGAGTGGTGTTACTGTTTTTGGATAACATTCTTTCTTGAATGATACACATGTTGGCAGGACGACCCTTTTGACCTCTCAAAATGCGCAATACGTTGTATTGTTCACTCGATAAATCATAAGGTTTAATGATTTCATTGAATTTATCGGCAACTACATTTTGAGTATAAATAATATTCAGGATGATTTTTTTAGAATCATCTAGATTAATATTTGATTTGACTACTTTTTCAATTTCCATATAGGATACTCAATATTTGTAGATACAAATGTAACTAGATTTTTATTTGTATATACAAATGTAATGTTATTTTTTTGTTAATTTAAAAAATAGGATTATTTTGGATTAAATTTTAATATAGAGAAAATTCCTATTTTTGAAAAAAAATAATCCAAATGAATTTATCACAAGAAGACTGGGCAAACCAATTGGCAGCCGACACCAATGCTGCAATACTAGATGTGCGTACCGAAGACGAATGGCAAGACGGAATCATTCCGGGGGCTATATTAAATGACATCTATAAAGGACAAGGATTCATCTATCGATTAGAAGAGTTGGATAAATCTAAAAATTACTATGTGTATTGTAAAGCAGGAGGGAGAAGTGCTCAAGCCTGTTCGATCATGAATCAAATGGGTTTTGCAAATACCTATAATTTAGAAGGCGGCATGATGCACTGGGAAGGTGCAGTTGTAGCTCCTGAGTAAAAAAAAGCCCCTAATTAATTAGGGGCTTTTTTTGTGGAGATAGAAGATTTGTCTTCGAACTTTTGAGGCTAAAATCTTTTTCAAAAAAAGGAAACTGTATTTGGTTATCGATTATTTTGTTTTAAAAACTAACTTGTCTTAAAATGGTTTTGCCAAATGGGATAAGTCTAATATTTTCTATTTGATTGGTTGTTTTATTTTTGGCATTCAAAATAATTTGACCATTATTGAAAGTAGCTTGGTTTTCCTCAATAAATTCAAATCGATTGGTATCAATTGGTTTATAGGTTAAATCATCAAAATGAGTGAAATACGATTTTCCACTTTGCTCAATAGCTTCAATGGGTTTCGCATAAAACAATGCGCCGTAGCTAAAGTATTTTTCTTTATTTGCATCTTCTTTAATTTGAATTTCAGCGGTAAACTCAATTTGAATCGTGTCTTCTTTACCAAATTCTCTATCAATAACTATAAAATCATTTTCCAAAACATAACTTTCATTAGTTATAACTTTAGTAGCCCAAGATGGTTTTCTAATTTTGATTATAAGTTGCGCATAAGTAGAGTTTGTAATTTTGAAAGTAAATGTATTCTCATAAGGATATTCCGTAATGGTTTCAATTTTAATGAATTGATTTTGAATTTTTGTTTCTACAGAATTAGGCATTAATAGTACATTTACAAGCGTATTTTCGTTTTCTTTTAGCCATGATTTTTCAATGAAATAAGGAGTAATTCTACCAGCATTTGGATTGCAACAAACAGCTACATCTTGATGTGCAGGTGAATATTTATATCTGGTTTGATTTCGGTTGGGCTCCACTTCACCATTTTTTGTACCCATCATTTCAAACGAATTATCGGTCTTTAGATAAGCAATACAAGAATGATTCGGGTTTCTGGAACCTTGAGCTGCATTATAAAAAATAGTTTCTATTGCTTCTGCAGTTTTAGGATTTCCTTCCTTTTGTAATAAAACGGTATAACTGTCTAATAATTCATGTAACGAACAATATTCATAACCTGTATGGGTTGCATCTGCAGTTCGTTCAGCAATCCATTCGTCGCCAATAGCGCCACCTGTTAGAGTTGTAGCTTGTTCAATTCTTCGAATGTAAATTTCTAGTGCTTTTTGTAATTCAGTATTTTTACCAGTATAAGTGGCAACTAATAAAGGACGTAAATGCTCATACGTATGTACGCCGTGGGATTGTAATTTGTAGTTTGGATTTAAGATGTTACTCAATTGCACGTCTTTTTCAGATTGATAGGTTTTGCTAAAATCCTGATATAGAAACAGCGCATAATCGGTGTATTTTGTGTCACCAGTAATTTGATACATTTTATCCAAAACATCGGTAAAAGTCAATCCATGAGAAACACCACCATTGAAGGCTGTTCCCGAAGAAAACGGACTCGATTTTCCAATAGGATAATTGGTCATTACATTATCAACTGCTTTTACAATAGCGTTCCACAATTTCTTGTCTTTTGAGTATTCGTAATAAGCAAGTAAACCCCTATACATTGTAGCTTTTGACCATAATTCACCATTTTCAGAGTTGAATTGGTAGCGCAAATCTTTATCATAAATACCAATATAACCGTCTTCATCTTGGGTTTTTAAAACCCCTTGAACGTACTTTTTTACTTTTTTAAGTCCCACTTTATCGTTCAATAAAATTACGTTTCTAATGTAACCATCCCACCAATTGGATTGGGTTTCGCTGTTCCACCATTTGTATTGTTCACTGCCTTCAGCATCGCCTTCTTTATTGTTTCCCAAATCTTTGACTTCGCTGTTCTTGTGCAATCTTCCTGAGCCATAAATGGGATCGTTGATTAAGTTAGGTACTAATTTATCTAAATTGCCCACAAAACCATCAACATCTTTTTGAATTTGTGTTTTTATCCAACCCGAAGGTTTGATGCTTCCAAAAGGTAGTATTTGATATTTTTCTTTTTGAAATTCTTGGGCTACACTTTTAGAAACAATCATAAATACTATAATTTTTAAGTAATTTTTCATTTTGTTTTTTATTTGTTAAAAATAAATTTTAAAGCTTCTGGTAATCTTTTGTTCCACGAAGACTCTGTATGTTCGGCATCTTTTTGGTAAATGGTTTTCCAATTCTTTTCCGGAACATTATGCTTTATCATTAATTGGTCTATTCTCCTTTGGGTTGGGTGGTATA
>JBILNU010000154.1:0-2840 GCA_044374815.1 Flavobacterium sp. | reverse complement strand
TTGATACAATTGATTTTGGAAGTTTTGTATCGCCAAAAGCCATTCCGCAAATGCAAGATACGGCAGCGGTTTTAGCCCAATTGGATTTATCCCAAACCAACAGCAAATTATTAGCTATTATCGCCAATACACAAGGCGCTGTTTCAGCTTCACAGCATAAAGAAATTCAATATTTGGGTTTTCCTTTTTCGATATCGGAGAATTTCCAAATGCGAAACACCCATAAAACCATTGCCGAAAGCATCGTTACCCTTCAAGAGATTTTAGAAATTTCCGATAAAAGCCAAAAAGAAGTGGTGACTTATATTTCTATGGGGTTTGGAAATCCGTATGGAGACCCATGGAATGTAGATATTGTAGGCGAATGGACCGAAAAATTGGCCGGTATGGGAGTAAAAATTATCTCGCTTTCAGATACGATTGGAAGTTCTACGCCCGAGGTGATTGATTATTTATTTTCCAATTTAATTCCGAAATACCCCGCTATTGAATTTGGCGCGCATTTGCATACCACACCCGATAAATGGTTTGAAAAAATTGATGCCGCCTACCAAGCTGGTTGCCGCCGTTATGATGGCGCGATCCAAGGTTTTGGTGGTTGTCCCATGGCTAAAGACGACTTAACGGGTAACATGCCCACCGAAAAAATGCTGTCCTATTTCACCCAACAAAAAGCCGATACCGGCACGAGTCCGATGAGTTTTGAAAGTGCCTACAATGTGGCTTCGAGATTATTTGGGGAATTTCATTAAAATTATTTTGAACTGCTCTGTCTGTCTGAGCTTCTCGAAGAACAAATAAAAAAACTTCCTATTACACGCTGCTCACTCCAAAATTTTACCTATATTTGCATGCAATTTAACATCTACAACAAATTGCAATGAAAGCACATACAACTAAAATCGTTGGCGAAGGTCTTACTTACGACGATGTTCTGCTTATCCCTAATTATTCTGAGGTTTTACCGCGCGAAGTGAGTATCCAATCTAAGTTTTCTAAAAACATTACATTGAATGTTCCTATCGTTTCTGCAGCTATGGATACCGTAACCGAAAGTTCTATGGCAATTGCTATGGCACAAGAAGGCGGAATTGGTGTGTTACACAAAAACATGACCATCGAGCAACAAGCGGCCAAAGTGAGAAAAGTAAAGCGTGCCGAAGCCGGAATGATTATTGATCCGGTAACGTTACCATTATCTGCTACGGTGGGTGATGCCAAACAAGCCATGAAAGAATTTGGAATTGGCGGAATTCCGGTGGTAGATGAAAACGGAATCTTAAAAGGAATTGCAACCAACCGTGATTTGCGTTTTGAAAAAATCAATTCGCGCTCTATTGTTGAGGTGATGACTTCCAATAACTTAGTTACCGCTGCAGTGGGAACTACTTTGCAAGAAGCAGAGGGAATTTTGCAGCAAAATAAAATTGAAAAACTTCCTGTGGTAGACGCCGACTATAAATTAGTAGGCCTAATCACTTTTAGAGATATTACCAAGCTTACTCAAAAACCAATTGCAAATAAAGATAAGTTCGGTCGTTTGCGAGTGGCTGCTGCTTTGGGAGTTACTGCCGATGCGGTAGAACGCGCTACAGCTCTAGTAAATGCAGGCGTTGATGCCGTTATTATTGATACCGCTCACGGACATACTAAAGGAGTTGTGGATGTATTAAAACAAGTTAAAAATAAATTTCCAGAATTGGATGTGGTAGTGGGTAACATTGCTACTCCAGAAGCGGCTTTATATTTGGTTGCTAATGGTGCCGATGCAGTAAAAGTAGGAATCGGACCAGGGTCGATATGTACTACCCGTGTAGTTGCTGGAGTTGGGTTTCCCCAATTTTCCGCAATTATTGAAGTAGCTGCGGCTTTAAAAGGGACCGGAGTTCCAGTAATTGCCGATGGCGGAATTCGTTACACAGGAGATATCCCGAAAGCGATTGCTGCAGGAGCCGATTGTGTAATGCTAGGATCATTATTAGCAGGAACCAAAGAATCCCCAGGAGAAACCATTATTTTTGAAGGAAGAAAATTCAAGTCGTATCGCGGAATGGGATCGGTGGAAGCCATGCAAGAAGGTTCTAAAGACCGATACTTTCAAGATGTGGAAGACGATATTAAAAAATTAGTTCCCGAAGGAATTGTAGGGCGTGTACCTTACAAAGGAGAATTAAACGAAAGCATGCAACAATTTATTGGCGGCTTGCGTGCCGGAATGGGTTATTGTGGTGCCAAAGACATTCCTACGCTGCAAGAAACCGGACGCTTCGTTCGCATTACCGCTAGCGGAATTGGGGAAAGCCACCCGCATAATGTTACCATTACCAAAGAAGCCCCAAATTATTCGAGATAAAAAAAAGTCGCTGTAAAGCGACTTTTTTGTTTGAAAAACGAGAGTCTTTATATTTTTAGTATTATACTTTTCATAACATTTAATTTCTCTTATCATTAATTAACAAGTTCTGCCGCAAACACGAGTGTTTAATGCTCCTACATTTACTTGAACATTTGCACAATCACCTGGACCACTTATGTTTGCTGAAAGATAAGTTTGTATAGCATTTCCAACACAATTTTGAGGATCACTAAAGTTTCCGCAAGATGCGAGTTGAGAATAGCCAGCAGGACATCCACCACCTCCTAAGACTTCGTCCCAATTTAATTTAAGTGGAAGTATAGCATAGGTATTTGAATTAGTATCCAATTCATAACCCTCAATTATTTTTTTTGTTTTATAATTTACATATAAAATTTTTGAAATAATTGCTTTACCATTGATAAAACTAATGTTGGTTATTACATTAGTTACTTCTGAATTATTTTTAATAATTTCTTTTGAG
>JBILNU010000070.1:0-9485 GCA_044374815.1 Flavobacterium sp. | reverse complement strand
TTGAACGCCTTCGCCTTTGTAAACTGCAATTGGAGCATCTGCTTGCACTTTCTCATCAATTAATTCTTGCGCTCTTTCTAGCGTTACATCCAATGGTTCTTCTCCTTTTGGCAAAGAAATGAAAGCTTTACCAAATCGAATAAACGGACCAAAACGACCCAAACTTACCTCAACTTCTTCACCTTTGTAAGACCCTAATGCCTTGGGCAACAAAAATAAATTCAATGCCTCTTCTAAAGTAATGGTTCCTATATTTTGTTCGGCACGAAGGCTCGCAAATTTTTTATCTTCATCATCGCTATCCCCAATTTGTGCCATAGCACCAAATTTCCCTAAACGAACTAATACAGTTTTTCCAGATTCTGGATGTTTTCCTAATATTCTTTCACCGCTTTCTCTATCGGCATTGGCCTCAACATCTTTTACATTAGGATGGAATTTATCATAAAATTCCTGCATCATCTTGGTCCAATTGATATTTCCTTCGGCTATTTCGTCAAAATCTTGCTCCACTTTTGCAGTGAAATTATAATCTAAAATTGATTCGAAGTTTTTTACTAAAAAGTCGGTTACAATAAATCCAATATCGGTTGGAACTAATTTCCCTTTATCAGACCCTGTGTTTTCTTTTAATATTTTTTCAGAAACCGAATTTCCTTCTAAAGTCAATTGGGTGTACTTACGAACTTGACCGTCAAGATTACCTTTTTCTACATAATTTCTATTGATAATAGTAGAAATTGTAGGGGCATATGTTGATGGTCTTCCTATTCCCAATTCCTCTAATTTTTTAACCAATGAAGCTTCTGTAAATCGCGCAGCCGGTCTTGAATATCTTTCGGTTGCTGTGATGTAATTGTTTATCAATTTTTCATTCACGCGCATTGCAGGTAACATGCCTTCTTGCTCTTCTTCATCCTCATCATTACCTTCTAAATATACTTTTAAAAAGCCTTCAAATTTAATCACCTCTCCAGAAGCAGTAAAAACTTCCGAGTGGTTGTTGGCTTCAATTTTAACATTGGTTCGCTCCAATTCTGCGTCGCTCATTTGTGAAGCCAAGGTTCTTTTCCAAATCAAATCATACAAACGCGCCTGATCTCTATCAATATTCACGGTATGTCTCGACATATCTGTAGGACGAATCGCCTCGTGCGCTTCCTGAGCACCTTTACTCTTATTAGCAAAAGTTCTTGGGTTAGAATATTCCTTTCCGTAGGATTTTATAATTTCGGCTTGAGCCGCATCCATAGCCTCTTTAGAAAGGTTAACACTATCCGTTCTCATGTAGGTAATTAACCCCGCCTCATACAAGCGTTGCGCTAATTGCATGGTAATTCCAACAGGTAAATACAATTTACGAGCTGCTTCTTGTTGTAAAGTAGAAGTTGTAAATGGTCCGGTTGGAGATTTTTTTGTAGGCTTAGTTTCTAAATCGCCTACTTTATAAGTAGAACCGATATTTTTATTTAAAAAATCTTCGGCTTCTTTTTTTGTATTAAAATTCTTAGGAAGCTTGGCTTTAAAGGTTCTTCCTGCTTCGTTAGTAAACTCGGCAACTACCGAATAAGAAGGAGTGGCTTTAAAATTTTGAATTTCTCTTTCGCGCTCCACAATCAAACGAACCGATACCGATTGAACTCTACCAGCTGAAAGTCCGCCTTTAATTTTTCTCCATAAAACAGGAGATAATTCATATCCTACTAATCGATCTAATACTCGGCGTGCTTGTTGCGCATTAACCAAATTGTAGTCAATTTCTCTAGGATTATCTATCGCTTTAAGAATTGCATTCTTGGTGATCTCATGAAATACAATTCGTTTGGTTCTGTTTTTATCTAATTTTAATTCTTCCGATAAATGCCAAGAAATAGCTTCTCCCTCACGGTCCTCATCGGAGGCCAACCAAACCATTTCGGCATTTTTGGCTAAACCTTTTAATTTGGTAACCAATGCTTTTTTGTCGGCGGAGACTTCATATTTGGGCAAAAATCCGTTGGTAACGTCCACCCCAATTTCTTTAGAAGGCAGATCAGCAATATGACCAAAACTAGACTCAACTTGAAAATCTGGGCCTAGAAACTTTTCAATGGTTTTTGCTTTTGCTGGGGACTCAACGATAACTAAATTCTTTGCCATTATATTTTTTTTGTTCGGCAAAAGTAGAAGTTTTTTTTAGAATTTGAGTTTTTGAATAAATTTTTAAAAACAAAAAATTATCCAGGGGTCCAAAAAACATTACTTATGCCAAATACATTCTACTTTTAAAAGTATGTTAAACATTACATGTCATATTGTCATATTTTCTATTTTAGTATTATCTTTGCAGTTCGATGCATTCGAAGATTTTATTTATGGAAAAGGAAATAGATGAAAAAATACAAGGGCAAAGTTTGCTTTTGGAATCCAAGAACGAAAACACAAAAAAACTATACATTGAGAGTTATGGCTGCGCTATGAATTTTTCTGATAGTGAAATTGTCGCGTCTATATTATTAAATGACGGCTACAATACAACAGAAAAACTAGAAGAAGCTGACTTGGTATTGGTGAACACCTGCTCTATTCGAGATAAAGCTGAACAAACCGTAAGAAAAAGATTAGAAAAATACAATGCCGTTAAAAGAACCAACTCAAAAATGAAGGTGGGTGTTTTAGGTTGTATGGCAGAACGATTGAAAGAAAAATTTCTAGAAGAAGAAAAAATAGTGGACCTTGTAGTTGGGCCCGATGCTTATAAAGATTTACCCAACTTATTGGCCGAAGTAGAACAAGGTCGCGAAGCGATTAATGTGCTTTTATCAAAAGAAGAAACCTACGGAGATATAGCTCCTGTTCGTTTATCTTCTAATGGTGTTTCGGCATTTGTTTCCATAACACGTGGATGTGATAACATGTGTACCTTTTGTGTAGTGCCTTTTACACGCGGACGAGAACGCAGCAGAGAGCCACAAAGTATCATTCAGGAAGTTCAAAATTTATGGGATAACGGCTATAAAGAAATTACCTTACTTGGTCAAAATGTAGACAGTTACCTTTGGTATGGTGGTGGTTTAAAAAAGGATTTTGACAAAGCATCCGAAATGCAAAAAGCAACTGCAGTAAAATTTGAAGATTTACTGGAAATGGTAGCACAAGCTTTTCCTAAAATGCGCATTCGATTTTCGACTTCAAACCCTCAAGACATGCACGAACCTGTTTTACATGTTATTGCAAAATACCCAAATATTTGTAAACACATTCACTTACCGGTACAATCGGGAAGCGACCGAATTTTGGCCGAAATGAACCGCTTGCATACCAGGGAAGAATACATGCGATTGATTGACAAAATAAATACCATCATTCCTAATTGTTCGATAACGCAAGATATGATTGCTGGTTTTCCAACCGAAACAGAAGAAGACCATCAAGACACTTTATCGTTAATGGAATATGTAAAATATGATTTTGGTTACATGTATGCCTATTCAGAAAGACCAGGAACATTGGCTGGAAGAAAGATGGTAGATGATGTGCCTGAAGAAACAAAACTAAGACGCTTACAAGAAATTGTAGACCTTCAAAGAATTCACAGTGGCATGCGAACTCAGGGGTTCTTGAGTAAAACCGTTGAAGTACTAGTTGAAAAAACTTCCAAAAAATCAGAAAACGACTTATCAGGTAGAAACTCACAAAATATAACGGTAGTTTTTCCAAAAGAAAATTATAAAATTGGAGATTTTGTTAATGTTCGAATTACGAATTGTACTAGCGGAACCTTAATTGGTGAAGCGGTTGGACTTTCAGAGATGAATTAAAATATGGAAACAGTTCAAAACATAAAACAACGATTTGAAATTATTGGGAACGATCCCAAATTAAATCGCGCTTTAGAAAAAGCAATTCAAGTTGCTCCTACCGACATTTCGGTTTTAGTGGTTGGAGAAAGTGGTGTTGGAAAAGAAAGTATTCCAAAAATTATACATGCGCTTTCACATAGAAAGCATGGTAAATACATTGCCGTAAACTGCGGTGCCATACCGGAAGGAACAATAGATAGTGAACTTTTTGGTCACGAAAAAGGATCATTTACTGGAGCAACTGCTACAAGAGAAGGTTATTTTGAAGTGGCTAATGGTGGTACCATTTTCTTAGATGAAGTAGGCGAATTGCCCTTAACAACTCAGGTGAGATTACTTCGTGTTTTAGAAAATGGCGAATTTATTAAAGTGGGATCTTCACAAGTTCAAAAAACTAATGTTCGAATTGTAGCGGCTACAAACGTGAACTTATTTGATGCCATCGAAAAAGGAAAGTTTAGAGAAGATTTATTTTACAGATTGAGCACCGTTGATATTCTTTTGCCGCCCTTACGTGATCGTAAAGAAGACATTCATTTATTATTTAGAAAATTTTCTGCCGATTTTGCTCATAAATATAAAATGCCAGCAATAAAATTGGAAGAACCTGCAATAAAATACCTTTTAGGTTATCGCTGGAGCGGAAATATTCGCCAGTTACGTAATGCTGCAGAACAAATTTCGGTACTCGAAACGAAAAGAGATATTTCATTAGAAACTCTGATGTCCTACTTACCTCAAGATGGAAGCCATTTACCAAGTGTAATTAAGGACAAAAAAAGCGAAAGTGATTTTTCTACAGAAAGAGACATTCTTTATAAAGTACTTTTTGATATGAAAAGTGACTTGAATGACTTAAAAAAACTAACCTTAGAATTAATGAAAAATGGCACTAAAGTGCAAGACATTAATCCTAATTTGGTTCAAAAAGTATACGGTAAACTGGAAGAAGAAACCTTCTTTGAAGAAACACGTCGAACACCGGTTTTAGTTAAAGAGCCTAGTTTACAAGAAGAATTTGATGACGAAGAAGATGAAACTAATTACCTTCTTGCAGAAACTGTAGAAGAAGAAGAAACGCTAAGCCTTGAAGCTAAAGAAATCGAATTGATTAAAAAATCTTTAGAACGCAACAAAGGAAAACGAAAATTAGCCGCTGAAGAACTTGGAATTTCTGAAAGAACTTTATACCGAAAAATAAAACAATACGATTTGTAATTTAACCCTAAATGATATTTATAAAATAATATCTTTGACTTTTAATTCATATGATGAAAGTAACAAAATATTTAGTAATCCTTTTTGTAACACTAACTTTTTCAAGTTGTGGTATTTATAATTTTACAGGGACAGGAAAAATTGATGCTAAAACATTTCAAGTGAATTATTTTCAAAATAATGCACCGTTATTTCAACCAGGAATTGATAGAACTTTTACTTTAAAACTTCAAGATTTAATTCAAAATCAAACAAATTTAAATTTGGTTCGAACTGATGGAGATTTAACATATGAAGGGGAAATTATCAATTATACCATAACACCAATGGCTGCAACGGCCGATTTAAAAGCTGCTGAAAATAGATTATCGATTACTATTAATGTTCGATTTACAAATAAGAACAAGGAAACCGACAATTTTGAAAAGTCATTTTCATTTTTTTATGATTATCCTGGTGACCAGCAATTAATTGGTTCGTCGTTAACAAGTGCACTAGATGTGATTTTTGAAAGAATCACCCAAGATGTTTTTAATGAATCCCTTGCAAAGTGGTAATTTGTAAAAGATTATATTTGTAAATTAAATTTCTAATTATTTGAACGCAACCGATTTTACCTATTTAATCAATAAACCAGACGCCATTAATGAGCGTCACAATATCGCTTTGGAAAAAATAATGGAAGAATTTCCTTATTTTCAAAGTGCTCGTGTTTTGCGATTAAAGTATTTGTATAATCAAGATAGTTTTAAATACAATTATGCCCTAAAAGTAGCTGCTGCCTTTACTACAGATAGAAGTGTGCTGTTTGATTTCATTACTTCAGATTCCTTTGTTACCGTTCAAAATGGATTGTATGATCAAAAGGTAGCCGAATTAATGAATATGGATGTGGTAGCTAGTGAAGTTGTTGTTTCTACTTACCCAACAGAAAACACCAATACATTAGAGCAATCGATACTTTCCTCTATTGCACAATCTAAACCTATTCATGAGGAGCTGGAAGAAAAATTGGAAATTGGAAAACCAATAGAATTTACAGTTAATGAAAAACATTCCTTTCAAGAGTGGCTTCAAATTTCAAGATTCAAACCCATAGAGCGAAAAGAAATTCCGGTTAAAGAAGAAAATTTAGATAAAAAGAAAAAATTAGATATCATTGATAATTTTATTGCTTCCAATCCTAAAATTCCGCCTATAAATAAAGACACTCCGTTGTCTAATCACCTTCCAATGGAAGAGGATAAATCCTATTTAATGACCGAAACTTTAGCAAAAGTTTATCTGGAACAAAAAAAATACACTAAAGCAATTCAAGCTTATGAAATATTAATTTTGAAATATCCAGAAAAAAGTAGTTTCTTTGCAGACCGAATTTTAGATATAAAAAATTTACAACAAAATAATAATTAAGTAATGAGCACATTTTCAATCTTTTTAGTATTAATAACAATCGTTTGTTTTTTACTAATCATCGTTATCATGGTACAAAACCCTAAAGGTGGAGGTCTTTCTTCTTCTATTGGTGGTTCTACTCAATTGGGTGGTGTACAAAAAACAACCGACTTTTTAGATAAAAGTACTTGGGTGTTGGCTGGAGCTTTAATCGTTTTAGTATTATTATCAAGCTTAAGTTTCACAGGAACATTAAGCGACAACAACAAAATAATTGATGCATCGCAATCGGCTGCACCAAAAGCTACTGAAAAAACTACACCTGCAGCTCCAAAACCTGCTGCAGCTCCTGTAAAAAAATAAAGTTTTTAAAACAGAATTAAAAAGGCGGTTTCAATGAAACCGCCTTTTTGCATTTTTATAATATCATCTCCTCGTAGGGAACAACAATGGAATAGCCCATTTGATTAAAATATGTCGAAGGATTTTCTTTAGAAATAACCATCACAAAGTCACCACCCCAAGCACCGAGACTTTTTACAACTCCATTAAAATCAGGAAACAACGTTTCTTGCACGGTTGGTAATTCCAATAGGTTGCTCATCTCTATTTCGTGTTCTTGAATTGCTTTTGCAAACTCATTAATCTCTTGCGTGTTGGCTACAGTATGTGTAATTTGATTGATAACCTCAATGGAATTTCCAACAGAACCTTGTTTTTCAAGATACAAAGCAATTGCCTCTTTGCTACTTTGCTTTTTGTTCAAATACACAAAATAAATTTTCGAAGAAAATTCGGGATGAAAAGCAATGGTTTCTACTTGAGGCTGGTCTTCTACTAATTGGTAAATAATTGCCGAATTATTTTGAGCACAAGCTAAATCATAACCGCTTCCACCAAAACTATTTTTAAGCAATACATAGGCATCAATAGAAAGCCATTGCGAAATATTATTAATCAACGTTGAAGAAGTGCCAAGGCCCCAAAACTTTGGAAATGTTAATTCGGTACTTACTTTATAGCCTTTAGATTCGGTTATAAAATTGGAATTTAATTTATACGCCTCATGTAAAATTTCTATCAAAGTACTTTTAATATTCTTGGAGCCTTCTTGGATTTTATTTTCAATTATAGATGAAAACGGAATCGTTTCTTCAAACCAAACGCTACCATCATGATCATAACTTGTCCAATGAATAAGGTGGTTGGAATCAATCTCTTCAATAGAAAGATTTTGCCCGTATTTTGTTGGCAAAGCCAATGATTTAGCACCGTCAAGAACTACATATTCTCCTGTAATCAGAAGTTTCCCATTACTGTAGAAGGTGCTTTTAGCCATTATTATTTTCTTAAATTTTCAATTAATTCTACAACGGAAGCATGAGAAACCGTATTGTTTTCAAAATGTTTGGCAATAGCCATACGCTCCTCTCTTGTAGCTTGAAACTGATTTAGAATATTATTTAAATGCATTTTCATGTGCCCTTCTTGAATGCCAGTAGTTGTAAGTGAGCGCAAGGCAGCAAAGTTTTGAGCCAAGCCCGTAACCGCAACCAATTGCATCAATTCATGCGCCGATGGTTTTCCTAAAATCTCTAAAGTCATTTTTACCAAGGGATGCAATGAGGTCAATCCTCCAACAGTTCCTAATGCCAAAGGGATTTCCATCCAAAAAGTAAAAATACCGTTTTCAATTTTGGCATGCGAAAGACTTGAATAGTTTCCGTTTCTAGAAGCGTAAGCATGAACACCTGCTTCAACTGCACGAAAGTCATTTCCGGTTGCAAGAACAACAGCGTCTACTCCATTCATAATTCCTTTATTGTGGGTAACCGCTCGGTAAGGTTCTATTTCTGCAATAGCCACTGCTTGAACAAATTTCTCGGCAAACTCCTGCGGGTATTCAAGTTGCTTCTCAGCTAATTCTTCTACTTTGCACGAAACCTCAGCACGAACAATACAATTTGGCACATAATTGGAAAGTATGCTCATTACCACCTGAAGATTTTTTTCTTCGGCAGTAAAAGAACTATTTTCTTGAGCTTCTGCTTTAAGAGTTTTAGCCAATTGTTCCAAACAAGAGTTAATGAAATTAGCCCCCATGCTGTCTTTTGTTTCAAAAGTTACATGCAATTGAAAATAATTTTCTAGTTCTTGAGTTTTATTTCGAAGGGCAATATCTAGTATTCCACCCCCTCTTTTTTGCATGTTTTTGGTGATGCTTTCGGTAGCTTCAAAAAATTTTGGCTTTATTTTTTTAAAAAAATCTTCTAATTTTTTTACGTCTCCTTTATAGATGAAATGAACTTGTCCAATTTTTTCAGAACTGATAACCGAAGCTTTAAATCCACCTCTAGTACTCCAGTATTTAGCCGATTTTGCGGCAGCAGCCACCACCGAACTCTCCTCAATTACCATAGGAATCGAATAATAGTTACCGTTAACTAAAAAATTCGGAGCGATACCCATTGGCAAATAAAAATTTGTGATGGTATTTTCTATAAATTCATCGTGAAGTTGCTGTAATTTGTTATCACTATTCCAATACTGTTTGATAGTATCAACAGCATGCTCTGGATTGGAAAAATAAGTGGTTGCTATCCAGTTTATTTTATCTTCTTTGGATAATTTAGAAAATCCCGAAACGGCGTTATTCATTTAAATATGGATTAATTTCATTTGGACACAAATATACGGTTTCCATTTTATTGTACTTATGAGGTTTAGTAAATAAATAATGCATTTTATCCAAAAAAATAGTTTTAATTAAAATTTTTCACTAAAATTGAAGTCGATTATTTATACTTTAAAAAATGAGAACAATTAAATTATTTTTGTGTTTACTGATTACATCATTTTCTGTTTTTGCACAACAAAAAATTACCATTGAAGAAATTTATACGGGTGCCTTTCGTGCTAAAGCAATGGACGAATTACAAGCCTTAAAAAACACCAATCAATATACTGTTCTTAATACTGATCGCTCTACTAGAAGTCAGCAAATTGAGCTTTTTGACTATGCTAATTTAC
>JBILNU010000069.1:0-9567 GCA_044374815.1 Flavobacterium sp. | reverse complement strand
AAGATGCTTTAACCGATAAACCCGAACGCTTTTTTGTAAACGAAACCATACGTGAAAAAATTCTACTGAATTACGATAAAGAAATACCGTATTCGGTAGAGATTGAAACCGAAGAATTTTTGGAAGATGAAAAAATCATCCGAATTAAATCGGTTATCATGGTAGAACGCGACACTCAAAAAGGAATCATTATTGGCCATAAAGGAGCTGCACTTAAAAAAGTGGGCATGCAATCTCGAGAAGATTTGGAAAAGTTTTTTGGAAAACAAATCCATATCGAGCTTTTTGTTAAGGTAAATAAAGATTGGAGAAACAATCAATACCAACTGCGTCGATTTGGTTACAACCAAAAATAATTGAGAAAAAAAACAATTCATTTGAAATTGACAATGAATAAAATTGCGACTTGAAACTTTGTTTTTTTATTTACTTTTACACCAGTAAAAAAAGAAAATTAGATACCATAAGCAGCTAAAATAGTACTTATATGATATTTCAAAATACACGCGAATTTGCTCAAAATCTTGATACGCAAGACGAATTAAAATCTTATAGAAGCGAATTTATTTTTCCGCAACATAACGGAAAAGATGTGATTTATTTCACCGGAAATTCGTTAGGACTTCAACCAAAAAGAACCAAGAAATATGTTGACGATGTCATGAACGACTGGGCTAATTTAGCCGTTGAAGGACATTTTTATGCAGAGAAACCTTGGTGGGATTATCAAGAACGTTTTGCAGCTCCATTAAGTAAAATTGTTGGCGCAAAACCTTCCGAAGTTGCGGTAATGAACACCTTAACGGTGAACTTACACCTATTAATGGTTTCGTTTTATCGCCCTACTCCAACGCGTTTTAAAATTATTTGCGAAGAAAAAGCATTCCCGTCAGATCAATACATGTTTCAATCACAAGTGAGTCACCATGGCTACAATCCGAATGAGGCTATTGTTGAAATCAAACGACGCGAGGGCGAGCACAACATTCGACTTGAAGATATTATTACCAAAATTGAAGAAGTAGGCGATGAATTGGCCTTGGTATTATTTGGAGGTGTAAATTATTACACCGGTCAAGTATTTGATATGAAAGCAATAACCGAAGCCGGTCACAAAGTAGGTGCTTATGTAGGTTTTGATTTAGCGCATGCGGCTGGAAACATAAAACTTGATTTGCACGATTGGAATGTAGATTTTGCTGCTTGGTGTTCGTATAAATATATGAATTCGGGGCCAGGAAATGCCTCAGGTTGTTTTGTTCATGAAAAACACCACCAAAGTAATTTACCGCGATTTGCAGGTTGGTGGGGACATAACAAAGAGCGCCGATTTAAAATGGAACCCACTTTTGATCCAGTTCATGGTGCAGACGGATGGCAAATAAGCAATCTTCCTATTTTATCCTTGGCACCCTATTTGGCTTCTGTAGATATGTTTGCCGAAATAGGAATGGAAAAATTAATCCAAAAAAGAAATCAAATCACTTCTTACTTAGAATTTATTTTACACGAAATAGACAAAGAAGTTTCAAGCACATTTGAAATCATAACGCCAAGCAATCCTGAGGAAAGAGCCTGCCAATTATCGGTATTTTTGCATGGAGAAGGAAGAAGCTTGTTTGATTATTTAATGTCAAATGGAGTAATCACCGATTGGAGGGAACCCAATGTAATCCGACTTGCGCCTGTACCTTTATATACTTCGTATGAAGACATGTATGAATTTGGACAAATATTAAAACGAGGAATACTAGAAAACAACTAATTTATTGCCTTCTAAAAATGACGAAAGAACAACTTATCAATAGTTTTGATCCATCGCAACCTGGCTTATCGGATGCTACAATTTTTGGATTACCTTTTACTGCAGAGCAGTCGGAAATCATTATCATTCCGGTGCCTTGGGAAGTAACCGTAAGTTATGGCGCGGGAGCATCAGAAGGTCCAGAAGCCGTTTTAGACGCTTCATTTCAAGTTGATTTAAATCATCAAGATTTTCCAGAGTTATGGAAACTCGGAATGTACTATTCAGAAATTCCCGATTCTTGGAAATCCAATTCGGTTACTTATAAAGCGCTAGCGCAACCTATTATTGAAGCCTTGGAAAATGGAGAAATAATTGCAGAAATTCCACAGTTACAATCGGATTTAGATAAAATAAACCTTGCCTGTAGAAATTTACACTCCGAAGTTAAGGAAACCGTATTGTATTGGATGGCCAAAGGCAAAAAAGTAGTATTACTTGGCGGCGACCACTCTACTCCGCTTGGTTATTATGAAGCTTTGGCAACTAAATATGAAGATTTTGGAATTTTGCACTTAGATGCCCACATGGATTTGAGAATTGCTTATGAAGGGTTTACCTATTCGCATGCTTCCATAATGTATAATGCACTGCAAATTCCTCAAATATCAAAAATTGTACAAGTTGGAATTCGAGATTTTTGCGAGCAAGAAGTTGATGTGGTACAGCAATCTAACGGCAGAGTTTTAGTCCACAGCGATTCTGATTTGAAAAAAGAAACCTTTGAAGGACTTACTTGGCAACAACAATGCGAGGCTATTATTGCTTCGTTACCACAAAAAGTGTGCATCAGCTTTGATATTGATGGGATGTACCCTTGGTATTGTCCAAATACAGGAACTCCAGTTCCGGGTGGATTTTCATTTGAACAAGCTACTTATTTATTCAATCTTTTAGCTGAAAGCAACAAAGAACTTATCGGTTTTGATTTGGTTGAAGTGGCTCCAGGTGAAAATGATGATTGGGATGGAAATGTGGGCGCTCGAATGCTGTTCCACATGTGTGGTGTTTTGGCAAAAAACAACGGCTTGAATACCGGAAGCAAAATTATTTTCCCAAGGAAATAAATCCATTATTTATAAATTAAAAATCTCATGCGAAGTAAATTATTGAATTAGTAATTTATCTTTTTATATTTGGTATTCAACAATTTTCAAATGAAAAAATTCAAAAAAGTCCTTCTTTATAGTGTCATACTTCTTATTCTTATTTCCATTTCTGGTTATGGATATCTTGTCTATAATAAACCCAATTATGAAGGGGAAGTCACTTTAAAAAACATCTCCAAAGAAACCACCGTTTACTTTGATGAATACGGTGTGCCGCATATTTATGCTTCCAATCAAAACGATGCACTAACTGCATTGGGATATGTTCATGCTCAAGATCGATTGTGGCAAATGGAACTTTTAAGAAGAATTGCTCCAGGAAGGTTATCTGAATTATTTGGAACCAAAGCATTGAAAAATGATCAGTTTTTTGTTGGAATTGGAATTGATGAAAATTCAGAGAAGGCCGTGGCTCAAATTGACAAAAACTCTGAAACCTATAAGCTGGCCATGGCCTATGTAAACGGAATTAATCAATATATTGAGGAAGGGAAAACACCAATTGAATTCAGTTTATTGGGTGTGCCGAAAGCAAAATTTACACTTAAAGACGTTTATAATATTTTTGGATACATGTCTTTCAGTTTTGCAATGGCTCAAAAGACCGATCCTTTACTGACGGATATTAGAGATCAATTTGGCATGGATTATCTTAAAGATTTTGGAATTGATGGTACTTTAGGCACCAAGCAATTAAAAAATTACAAGGGTGAAGTAAATGATTATGCTGAAATTTCAAAATCAATAACTAGTTTATTGGAAAGTTCCCCTGCACCTGCTTTTATTGGCAGTAATAGTTGGGTAATTGGGGCGCAAAAAACCAAGAATAAAAAAGTGATTTTGGCAAACGATCCGCACATCATGTTTTCGCAGCCTTGTACTTGGTATGAAGCACATATTGCAACTCCAGATTACGAAATGTATGGCTATTATTTAGCAGGAGCACCTTTCCCGCTGCTTGGACATAATAGAGCGTATGCCTATGGATTAACCATGTTTGAAAACGATGATTTGGATTTATTTCAAGAGGAAGAAAATCCAAACAACAGCAACCAATACAAAACACCAAAGGGATTTGTAAACTATTCTTTTAGAAATAAAACCATCAAGGTCAAAGACAGTACTTCGGTAACTGTTATAATAAAAGAATCGGTACACGGACCTATTATGAATGGGCTGTTAAACACTTTAACAACCAAAAAACAGGTATCTATGTCTTGGATTTATACCCAACAAAAAAATCAAATTCTGGAGGCTGTTCATGCATTATCCCATTCCAACAACTTAAAAGAATTCCACCAAGGTATTTCGTTGATTGCTGCTCCAGGATTGAATATTATGTATGGCGATGCTAAAAATAACATTGCTTGGATTACATCGGGTAAGCTTTATAAATTAGACCAATCAGTGAATGGAAATTTAATAATGAATGGATCTAATGGCATTGACGATCAAAAAGAATTTCTAGATTTCTCAAAAAATCCTAAAGCTATTAATCCAAGTTGGAATTATGTTTATTCAGCCAATAATCAGCCGGAAGCTATAGATGGCTATTTGTATCCAGGTTATTATTTGCCAAAAGATCGCGCTACTCAAATAACAAATTTATTGGATCCTAAAAACAATTGGACCAAAGCTGATGTTCAGAAAATGATCTTCGACAACACTTCTGCAACGGCACCTTCATTAGTTTCAAACTGGGTAAATTGTATTCAAAATAATAATTGGAATACCAATGAAAAGCAAGCTTTAGAAATTTTGAAAAAATGGTCGGGCTCTAACAATCTAGAAGATACGGCACCTACAATTTACAATAAATGGATTTCTTGCTATTTAATTTCAACTTTTAAAGATGAACTTGGAGTAGAAAATTTTAAATCTTTTTTGGGGACTCACATCATGAAACAAGTTATTGAATCGCAAAGCGAAAATGAAAATTCGGTATGGTGGGATAATTTGGCAACCAAAAACAAGAAAGAAACCAGAAAAGAAATCTTAACACAATCATTTAGAGAAGCAATTGCAGCACTGGAAAAACAATTGGGCGCTGATGAATCAAAATGGACCTGGAACAAAGTTCATACTTTAGAACACCAACATCCAATAGGGAGTATTGCTGCTATGAGAAATTTATTTAATGTAGGTCCTTTTGAAGCAAGTGGTTCGAATGAGGTGATTAATAATTTAATGTTTTTATTTAATGATAAGGGTGTTTATGAAGTTAAAGCAGGCCCATCCACTAGAAGAATAATAGATTTTTCAGATATTGAAAACAGCGTGAGCATTTTACCAACAGGACAATCGGGGAGCCCAATGAGCGCTCACTATAGCGACCAAGCTGAAATGTACAATAAGGGTCAGTTTAGAAAAATGAAACTGAACAAAAAGGAAATAATTGCCACTTCTACCAAACTTGTTTTTTTTCCAAAAAAATAATTACATAAATTTGCCAAACCGCTTATAAATTAAAATGCAAACTCCACAAAAAATTGCAATCATAGGTTCTGGCTTGGTTGGGACATTATTAGCAATCTACCTCAAAAAAAAGGGGCATACCGTTCATGTTTACGATCGAAGTGCTGATATTAGAACTGTTGCTTTTTCGGGACGATCCATTAATTTGGTAATGTCTAACAGAGGCTGGAAAGCCATGCAAGATATTGGACTAGAGGAAGAAATTCGAAAAATTGGAATCCCAGTAGACAAACGCGCTATTCATACTCTAGAAGAAGAATTGCAATACCAATATTATGGTAAAGAAGGAGAAGCTATATTTTCTTTATCTCGAGGTATATTAAATCGCAGAATGATTGATTTAGCTGAAGAAGCTGGAGTAGATTTCTTTTTTGATCATAAAATTTGGGATGTTACACTAGCAACAGCAACACTTCATGTTGGAGAAACAGAAAGAGGGGAATGGGAAGATTTAAAATACGATAAGATTTTTGGAGCCGATGGCGCTTTTTCTAGAATTCGACACCGAATGCAACGTCAAAGTATGTTTGATTATTCTCAAGAATTCATGAAAATTGGCTACAAAGAATTACACATTCCTGCGAATCCAGATGGCACTCATAAAATTGATAAAAACTCGCTGCATATTTGGCCTCGGGGGAATTTTATGCTAATGGCATTATCCAATTTAGATGGTACTTTTACCTGTACCCTATTCATGCCTTTTGAAGGAGAAAATTCCTTTGCAGAATTAAAAAACGAAGCTACATTAATTGATTTCTTCGCGAAGTATTTCCCAGATACTAAAGCTGTAATTCCAGATTTAGTTAAAGATTTTTTCAAAAATCCAACCAGTTATTTAGCTATTATGAAATGTTTTCCGTGGACATTTGAAGATAAAATAGCGCTTATTGGAGATTCGGCACATGCTATTGTTCCTTTTTATGGCCATGGAATGAATGCTGGATTTGAAGACATCTCCATCTTGAATGAAATGATTAATAAATATGGTGACGACTGGAAAATGATTTTTACTGAATATGAAAAATCACGAAAACCAAATGCTGATGCTATTGCAGAGCTTTCAAGAAGAAATTTTGTTGAAATGAGTTCGAAGACAGCAGATAAAAACTTCCTGCTTCAAAAGAAAATTGAAAAATGGTTTTCAGATAAGCATCCAACTAAATGGATGCCTTTATACAGTCGCGTAACTTTTAGTTTGCAACCCTATTCGGAGGCACTTGCAATTGGAGATTTTCAAAACAAAATCATGGAAGAAGTGATGCAACTTCCAAATATTGAAACAAAATGGAATTCAATAGAGGTTGAAAATTTAATCTTACAAAAACTGAATACCAATAACTAATCATAAACTTCTACTCTTCCTCCCGATGCACTTTATTAAAGTCAAAAGCGGGTTTGCAAATTGCCAGGTATTCACAGGGTTCTCCAAAAGGATTTGAATATTGTACGCGAGTGTTTTTTTCAATTTTAATCGACTGCCCTTTCTCCAATACAACAATTTCCCCTTCAATATTAAATTGTTTTTTTCCTGAAATAATGTAAGTATACTCCTCAAATTCGGGTGTTTGAAATGGTTCACTCCATCCTGGGGGCGCAATCATGTGCGCAATAGAAATTTCTTTATTTCCAGTTGTTGGAATTCCATGGTGCTCTTCTATAAGTTTACCATCTGTTGTTGGAACAATAAAAGGATTATTTTGGATGAGGTATTTTTTTATCATCTTGTAATTTAAATATTTTAATTTTAATTTGAAAATCGGATGCAATAATATGTATTTTTTTCGTTATAAAAATAATGAAAATTAGTGTTTTTTATGTTCAATGTTAAGTTAATGTTACCATATTTTAATTTAAATTTTGATGAGATGTTATTATTGTAAAAAAAATTTTTTTATTACAACTAAAAATTTAAATTTGTTCCTAATTCAAGTTTATTACAACTAAAAACTTATTAATTATTAAAAACTATTAAAATTAAAAAAAAATGGCAAACGCAAAAAAAGAAAACGGAACTAATGGCGGAGGTATGATGACAGGAATTATCATCGCATCTTGTATTCTTGTAGGTATTATTGTATGGAAATTCATTATGGGAGCTCCAGGAAATTTTGAAAATGAAAAAGCAATGATTGAGGCTGGCGCTGAAGCTGGTCACCCAAAAGCAGGAAACTATTTAGCAATGGTATACAAAGGAGGAGCAATCGTTCCTGTTTTATTAGGATGTTTATTAATGGTAATTGTATTTTCTTTTGAAAGATATTTTGTAATTTCAAAAGCTTCTGGTACTGGAAATTTAGATAAATTCATGGCTACAGTTCAAGGTGATATCGCTCAAGGAAATATTGATAGTGCAATTGCTGCTTGTGACAAACAAAAAGGTTCTGTTGCAAATGCTATAAAATCAGCTTTGATAAAATATCAAGAAGTGAAAAAAGAAGGGTTTAACAGCGAAGAAGCTGCAGAAATGATTCACAAAGAAATCGAAGAAGCAACTTCATTAGAAATGCCAATGTTAGAAAAACACATGACTATTCTTTCTACATTAGTATCCTTAGGAACTCTTGCTGGATTATTAGGAACTGTAACTGGTATGATTAAAGCATTTGGTGCTTTAGCTTCTTCTGGAACTCCAGATCAAGCTATGCTTGCAAATGGTATTTCTGAAGCGCTTATTAACACTGCAACAGGTATCTCTACTTCTGCTTTAGCAATTGTAACATACAACCTTTTCACTTCTAAAATTGACACATTAACCTACTCTATTGACGAAGCAGGTAATGCAATTGTTAATTCTTACAGAAGAATGAAAGGGAGTAATAAATAATAATTAATTTTTTTGAGATCTTTAATTTCAAAAAATTAACAACAAAATAAAAAATGGCTAAAATAAAAATGTCCAAAAAAGCAGCATCTATTGACATGACCGCAATGTGTGATGTGGCTTTCCTTTTGCTTACGTTCTTCATTTTGACCGCTACAGCAAAACAACCAGAGCCATTGCCAGTTCAAACTCCAGCTTCTACGGTTCAAACTAAACTTCCAGAAACGGGTTTAGTTACCTTAACAGTAGGGAAAAATAATTCCGGAGTTAGTGTTTTCTTTGGAATGAAAGACAGAGACATTCGTGGTGCAGCTCTTGAGTTAATGGGAGCAAGCCGTGGAGTTAAATTCACTGAGAAAGAAATTGCTCAGTTTTCATTAATTGAAGAATTTGGTGTTCCAGTATCTGGTTTGAAACAATTAATTTCTATGTCTAGTACCGATAGAAATAAAAATGGCGTACAACCTGGCATCCCTTCCGATTCATTAAATAATGAATTGAAAGATTGGATCATGTATGCTCGTAAAGCTAATATTGATTTAGGCAAAGACAAAGAATTGGACTTCGCAATTAAAGGCGATGCTAAACAACAATATCCACAAATCAAAAAAATCATGGATATGTTACAAGATCAAAAAATAAACAATTTTAGTTTAGTTACTGGTTTACGAGCTAAACCAAAATTAGATTAATATTATTTTTTGAAATAATTATAAATTTTTATACAAAAACTATAAAATGGCTGAATTAAATACTGGCGATAGTGGTAGTAGTAAAGGGGGCAAAGTAAGAAGTAAAAAGCAAAACTCTAAGGTAGATTTAACTGCCATGGTAGACTTGGCATTCTTGCTTATTACCTTCTTCATGCTTACTACTTCCTTGTCAAAACCGCAATCGATGCCTTTAGGCTTGCCTGCCAAAGACGATAAAGAAACTAAAATACCACCTGTAAAAACAGATCAAAGACGAACGGTAACTGTAATATTAGGTGATGGAGATCAAATTAAATGGTTTCATGGATTATTAGCAACTCCTGAACCTAACGGAACTCCTAAAACAACTGATTACGGAAAAAATGGTATTCGTAAAATCTTACTAGATCGCGTGGCATCTATCCCTTTAGTTATGGGTGACAAAGAAAAAGGAATGATTGTTATTATCAAACCTACAAAAAAATCAACCTATAAGAACTTAGTTGATATTTTAGATGAAATGGCAATTTGTAAAGTGCCTACCTATGCTATAGTTAATGAGTTTACCCCAGAGGAAAATAAATTAGCTGAGGAATTAAACAAATAATATGCCTTTTGGTATTAAATAAAATTACAAAAAGATGAAAATAGACCTATTAGGGA
>JBILNU010000152.1:0-2881 GCA_044374815.1 Flavobacterium sp. | reverse complement strand
ACAGACGGTGCAACCGTTATGGAAGAAGCATCCAAGGCATTTGGAGAAATCTTCAAAATGAAAGCTGAAATTGATGAAATCAATGAGCAATTAACCATTCGAACAGATTATGAAAGCGATGCTTATATGAAATTGATTGAAAGAGTTTCCGATTTGAGTGAAAAGTTTTATGCTATAGAAGAAATAAACTACGAAGCGGAGGTTGAGAAAATATTAGTTGGTCTCGGATTTGAAAGAGAAGATTTTACTCGTCAAACTTCAGAGTTTTCGGGGGGTTGGAGAATGCGAATTGAATTGGCTAAAATTCTATTGCAAAAACCCGATTTAATTTTGTTAGATGAGCCTACCAACCACATGGATATCGAAAGTATTCAGTGGCTGGAAGATTTCTTGATAAACTCTGCAAAGGCTGTAGTGGTAATTTCTCACGATAGAGCCTTCGTAGATAATATTACTAACAGAACGATTGAAGTTACAATGGGGCGTATTTATGATTATAAAGCTAAATATTCCCATTATTTAGAGTTGCGTAAGGACAGAAGAATTCATCAGCAAAAAGCATATGACGAGCAGCAAAAAATGATTGCCGATAATCAAGCCTTTATTGATCGCTTTAAAGGAACTTTTTCTAAAACAGATGCGGTTCAATCTCGTGTTAAAATGTTGGAAAAACTAGAAATTGTTCAAGTGGATGAGGTAGATACCTCGGCCTTAAAATTAAAATTTCCACCAGCGGTTCGATCTGGAAACTATCCTGTTATTGTAAAGGATTTATGTAAGTCATACGGAGATAAAGAAATTTTTAGTGATGCTAATATTGTTATAGAGCGGGGTCAAAAAGTAGCCTTCGTAGGGAAAAATGGAGAAGGAAAATCGACCATGATTAAAGCAATCATGAAGGAAATAGAAATCAATAGTGGTTCGGTTGAAATTGGCCACAATGCCCAAATTGGATATTTTGCTCAAAATCAAGCATCCTTGTTAGATGAAAACGCGACCATTTTTTCTACGATTGATGATATTGCGGTTGGAGATATTCGTACTAAGATAAAAGATATTTTAGGAGCATTCATGTTTCATGGTGATGATGTTACCAAGAAAGTAAAAGTACTTTCTGGTGGTGAAAAAACCCGTTTGGCTATGATAAAATTACTGCTAGAACCAGTTAATCTATTGATTCTAGATGAGCCATCCAATCACCTGGATATGAAAACAAAAGATATTATTAAAGATGCTTTACGCGACTTTGATGGAACATTAATTTTGGTTTCACACGATAGAGATTTTCTTGATGGATTAGCCACCAAAGTATTTGAATTTGGAAATAAAAGAGTAAAAGAACATTTTGAAGATATTAAAGGATTCTTAGCACACAAAAAAATGGATTCCCTAAAAGAAATCGAGAAATAATCGTGAACATATCCCAATATACCAAAGAGTTTAAATACAATCTACAGCTAGCTTATCCAGTGGTTTTGGGTATGCTTGGACACACCCTAATTATGATTGTAGACAACATCATGGTGGGTAAACTTGGGTCAACAGAGTTGGCTGCCGTTTCTTTGGCTAATAGTATGATTTTTGTAGCCTTATCTCTTGGAATAGGTTTTTCAACTGCTATTACACCTATTGTTGGTGAAGCCGATGCCGAAAAAGACACTTTAAAAATTCGTTCTGCATTTCATAATGGATTGTTTTTATGTGTCCTACTTGGATTTCTATTGTTTGGTTTGATTGTTTTGGGTAAACCAATAATGGAATTGTTGCACCAGCCAAAGGAAGTAATTGTGCTGGCAAAACCATTTTTAGATTGGGTTGGGTTTTCGTTAGTTCCGTTAATTATTTATCAAGGATACAAGCAATTTGCAGATGGTCTATCCATGACCAAGTATTCAATGTATGCCATAGTTATGGCAAATATACTTCACGTGATAATTAATTATTGCTTGATTTATGGAGTTTGGATTTTTCCAAAAATGGGAATCATTGGCGCCGCTCTTGGAACTGTTATTTCAAGGATCGCAATGGTGGTATTTATGCATATCATTTTATCCAGACAGGAGCAGTTAAAAACCTATTTTCATAATTTTAGTTTTTCCGAAATTAAAAAAGATACCATTAAGAAGATTGTTAATCTAGGTGTGCCATCGGCCATGCAAATGCTATTTGAAGTGGTACTTTTCACGGCTGCAATATGGCTTTGTGGAAACATTGGTAAAACCAGCCAAGCCGCTAACCAAATTGCCTTGAGTTTGGCTTCAATGACCTTCATGTTTGCCATGGGATTAAGTGTGGTTTCCATGATTCGGGTGAGTAATCAAAAAGGGTTGAATGACTATAAAAACCTTGTTGTTGTAGCGCGTTCTATATTTTTACTTGTTATTCTAATTGAAACTTTCTTTGCCTTTTTATTTATTGTGTTGCACAATATGGTTCCTTCTTTGTTTTTAGATATGGAAAATTCAAAACAATTGCTGGATAACAAAGAAGTGGTATTAATCGCTTCCAAATTACTTTTGGTTGCTGCTGTTTTTCAAATTTCAGATGGTATTCAAGTTGTTGTTTTAGGTGCTTTACGCGGATTGCAGGATGTTAAAATTCCGATGTATATTACTTTTGTTGCTTATTGGGTAATTGGCTTTCCAATTTCTTATTATTTAGGAGAATACACCGAATTGAAAGCAATTGGGGTGTGGATTGGTTTGCTGGCTGGTTTATCTGCGGCAGCTTTATTTCTTTATATTCGATTTCATTTTATTACAAAGAAGTTGATAAATGAAAATTCATAACTTCTAGTTTGTAACAATTATACAAAACCTTCGTATAACTATAAATTAAAAACATTTAAAATGATACTATTAATTATTATTGGGTTTATTTT
>JBILNU010000153.1:0-2881 GCA_044374815.1 Flavobacterium sp. | reverse complement strand
TATACGGGAGTCGATGATGCCGAGTATTTATCTAAAGGAATTTTTAATACCTATCAAAATAAAAATCTTCGGTATTCTCAAATCGTTCCGATTTCCATGTTTGAAGAAAAAAATTCGGGTTCAAATTTACCAGCACAAATCGATATTTATTCAAAAAAAGGGAGTACCTACGAATTCTTATTCCTTGCAAAAGGTGGAGGATCTGCGAACAAAACTTTCTTATATCAAAAAACTAAATCGTTATTAAATGACAAATCGATGGATGAATTCATCCGCGAGAAAATCAAAGATTTAGGAACTTCTGCTTGCCCGCCGTACCATTTGGCTTTAGTAATTGGAGGGACTTCTGCTGAAGCAAATTTGGCAGCAGTGAAAAAAGCATCTGCTGGATATTTTGATAATTTACCAACATCAGGAAATATGTCGGGACAGGCTTTTCGTGATTTAGAATGGGAAAAGCGAGTGCATAAAATATGTCAGGAAAGTTCTATTGGCGCACAATTCGGAGGCAAATATTTTGCTCATGATGTGCGTGTAATTCGTTTGCCAAGACACGCTGCTTCGTGTCCGGTTGGACTGGGCGTTTCGTGTTCTGCGGATCGAAACATAAAAGGGAAAATCACGAAAGACGGAATATTTTTAGAGCAATTGGAAGTAAATCCGAAGCAATTTTTGCCAGAAATTCCACCACATATGGAACAAGCGGTTGTGGTAGATTTGAATAGACCAATGCCAGAAATTTTAGCTGAATTAACCAAGCATCCAATTAAGACAAGATTAATATTAAACGGAACCTTAATCGTGGCTCGAGATATTGCTCATGCTAAGATCAAAGAGCTTTTAGATGTAGGTAAACCAATGCCAGAATATTTTAAAAATCATCCAATTTATTATGCCGGTCCAGCAAAAACTCCAGACGGAATGCCATCCGGAAGTTTTGGACCAACAACCGCTGGAAGAATGGATGTGTATGTAGAAGAATTTCAAAAAGCGGGTGGAAGCATGGTGATGCTTGCAAAAGGAAATAGAACTAACGAGGTTAAAGATGCTTGCCAAAAATATGGTGGTTTTTATTTAGGTTCTATTGGAGGCCCTGCTGCTATTTTAGCACAAGACAACATTTTGAAAGTTGAGGTAGTAGATTTCGAAGAATTAGGAATGGAAGCTGTAAGAAAAATCACAGTTAAAAATTTCCCAGCATTTATTATCACCGATGATAAAGGGAATGATTTCTTTGCTAATTTGTAATCAATCACTATAAAGTTTATAAAACCTACAAGGTTTCCTTGTGGGTTTTATTTTTAATTAAACGAAACGCTTATGCCTTTTAAGGATTCTTTTTCGGAATTTTATTCTGAAGTAAAAACAAGTATTAAAGAGGAGACTTTTGCCAAATTAACTTTAGCTAAAACTATCGGAAATACGGAGTTAATGAATATATATGTGCGTTTAATTGTAATAGAAAACGACTTACAATTGGAATTGAAGTTTAAATTTCAAAAAGAAGAAATAGTTGAAATTCATACAATTGATTCCGCTTTCAATCGATTGGTAGCATTTATTAATAACCCATTTTTAAGTGCCATTTTATTCACTACCGAAAGGGATTTAACCTATAAATTAAACAAAAAAAGAGCAGTAAGTGTAAATGAGCAAGCACCAAGTTTTGCGCATGCGTCTACCGCTTTTTTGGAAATTAATAAATAAAACAAGGATTTTTTAATCGATTATCATCTCTGGTATTTCGCCTTCAATAATCAAATCCGCTTCAGTTGAAGCAATAATGTGTTCTACAGAAACTCCAGGAGCACGTTCTAATAGTTTGAAGCCTTTAGGAGTGATTTCTAGAACAGCCAATTCCGTTACCACTTTTTTCACACAACCAACTCCAGTTAATGGTAAGGTACATTTTTTTAGAATTTTGCTTTCACCAGCTTTATTAACGTGCATCATAGCTACGATAATATTATCCGCAGAAGCAACTAAGTCCATAGCACCACCCATTCCTTTAACCATTTTTCCGGGTATTTTCCAGTTGGCAATGTCTCCATTTTCTGTAACTTCCATTGCTCCAAGAATAGTTAAATCTACGTGTTGCCCACGAATCATTCCAAAACTAAAAGCAGAATCAAAAAAACTAGCACCAGGCAACGTGGTAATTGTTTGTTTTCCTGCATTAATTAAATCGGCATCTTCTTCTCCTTCAAATGGAAATGGTCCCATCCCTAGAACTCCGTTTTCACTTTGAAATTCAACCGAAATATCGTTTCGAACATAGTTGGCTACCAAAGTTGGAATTCCAATCCCTAAGTTCACATAATAGCCGTCTTTTACTTCTTTAGCTATTCTTTTTGCTATGTCGTTTTTATCTAATGCCATTTATAATTTGATGATTTGAAAATTTGATGATTTGAAAATTAACCTTTCTTAGAAGTTGCTATTATTTTAGAAATGATCAAATTTATAGATTTTAGCTTTATTAATAATTCTTCATTAGGATTGGGATAAAATTCTGAATTTTGACATAATTCAAGCCAAAACAATAACTCATCTGCTTCCTTAGCTGAAATTTAAATTTATGAATAAAATCAGCTTTACTTTCAGCGTTTTGAGCCTCTCTAATATTAGCTCCAATTGAAGTTCCGCTTCTGAAAATTTGTGATGCCATTTCGAAACGATTTAATTTTCTAATTTCTTCTGAATAGCTAATTATTTCTAATGCAAGTTCAAAAGTTAATTTTACAATTAGATTGTCTTTATCATTTCTCATCTTCAAATTTTCAAATTAAAGAATTGTCTAATTATTTCTGTCTCACAGTACGTTGCTCAATTCTTTTTTCAAATTTTTCACCTTGGAAAATACGCTGAATTAATATTCCTG
>JBILNU010000151.1:0-2887 GCA_044374815.1 Flavobacterium sp. | reverse complement strand
AAGATAAAATTCAATTAACACAGTTTTCTTAAATTATGATTGATTGGTTAAAAAATAGCAATAAAAATTCCCCTGAGTTTTGGAAAACCTACTTATCAAAATTTGATACTAAATCCAATCGGTATGTGGTTTTGTGTACCGAAACCAGTGGTTTGAATCCCAAAAAAGATGTAATATTATCCTTTGGTGCAGTATCAGTTATTGAAGATAGCATTCATATTGGAGATATTTTTGAGGTGACTATTCCGCAATATAAATACCTTCACGATAATGGTATTTCAAGTGATTTTTTATTAGAATCAGAACAACCTAAAATGTCGGAATGGCAAGCAATTGAAAAATTCATAGAATATGTTGGAAATTCTACATTAGTTGGACACCGCATTCATTTTGATGTAGAAATGATTAATGAAGTATTAGAAAAAATGGCCTGTGGTAGATTAAAAAATGAAGCTTTGGATGTTGAAATAATGCATAAAAAACTGAATGATATCAATAACGGAAACTTTACTATTGAACAATTAGGGACACTATATAAAATCCCTAAAACCGATCGAATTTCTACAACAGATGATGCTTACACGCTGGCTTTATTATTTTTAAAATTAAAATCAAGGTTGAATATTGTTTAATGCGGAGGTTATTAAATTTATTACTATTAATTACTTTTCAATTTTGTTACCTCGAGTGGCCACCAAATAATTCGTTATTTATTTATCAGTGTGAATTAGAAATCATTCATAAAAAAGATAATTTATTAAATAACTTATTGCATCCGTTAATTTTAGCTGGACTTATTGCTCAAATAATTCTTTTGATTGGTTCTTTTTATCCAAAATTAAACAACAAAGTTAATGCACTTGGCGTTTTTCTTTTATTCCTTCTTGTGCTACTATTTTTTATTGTCAGTATATTTTCAAGAAACTATAAAATTGCCATTAGTACACTTCCCTACTTTATCGTAACTATTATTTACATTGTAAATTATAGAAAACAAAAATTGATTTAAAGTAAAAAAGCTACCTCATAATGAAGCAGCTTTTTAAACTTTAAAACTATAAAATACTATACTTTACCGTCTTTAATTTGATCCACAATTTCTGGATTTAATAAAGTTGAAGTGTCTCCAAAATTAGAGAAATCTCCTTCGGCAATTTTTCTTAATATTCTACGCATGATTTTTCCAGATCTTGTTTTAGGTAATCCCGCTACAAACTGAATCTTATCCAATTTTGCAATTGGTCCGATTTGATCGGATATCAACTGATTAATTTCTTTGGATAGATTATCATGATTTCTGCTTTCACCAACTTCTTTTAAGATAACAAATCCATAAAGTGCATTACCTTTAATGTCATGTGGGAAACCTACAACAGCACTTTCTGCTACAGCTGGGTGTTCATTAATTGCGTCTTCAATAGGTGCAGTTCCTAAATTATGACCTGATACAATGATAATATCATCTATTCTACCGGTAATTCTGTAATACCCTACTTCATCTCTTAGCGCCCCATCACCTGTAAAGTATTTACCAGGAAAAGCAGAAAAATAGGTTTCTTTATATCTTTGGTGATCTCCCCAAATTGTTCTTGCCATTGAAGGCCAAGGGAATTTAATACACAGACTTCCAGTTACTTGATTTCCTTCTATTTCATTACGCAATTCATCCATCAAAACGGGTTGAATTCCAGGTAATGGTAACGAAGCGTAGGTTGGTTTTGTTGGGGTTACAAAAGGAATAGGCGAAATCATAATACCACCTGTTTCTGTTTGCCACCATGTATCTACAAGTGGGCAACGCTTCCCTCCTACGTGATCATTATACCAATGCCATGCTTCTTCATTGATTGGCTCACCTACAGATCCAATTACTTTTAATGAGCTTAAAGGGAATCTTTGAACGTAATCCAAACTTTCTTTTGCAAGTGCTCTAATAGCAGTTGGCGCAGTATAAAACTGATTTACTTTGTGTTTTTCTATTACTTCCCAAAAACGACTAAAATCAGGATATGAAGGAACTCCTTCAAAAATTACAGTAGTTGCTCCATTCAATAATGGTCCGTATAAAATATAGGAATGACCTGTAATCCAACCAATATCGGCAGTGCACCAATACACATCATTTTCTTCGTAATTAAAAATATTTTTAAAGGTATAGGCAGTATAAACCATGTAACCCGCAGTGGTATGTACCATTCCTTTTGGCTTACCTGTTGATCCTGAAGTATATAATATAAATAACGGATCTTCAGCATCCATGATTTCAGCTACATTATTTGGAACCGCAGCATCCATTAATGGTTGCAACCATTGGTCACGGCCTTCTTTCATGTTGATTTGTGTATTTGTTCTTTTAACAACCAATACTTTTTCCACACATGGAGATTTTTCTAAAGCTTCATCTACAATTCCTTTTAAGTCAATTGCTTTATTACCACGGTAACTTCCATCTGAGGTAATTACCATTTTACATTCTGAATCATTAATTCTAGCTGAAACTGCCGATGATGAAAATCCAGCAAAAACGACAGAATGAATTGCACCAATTCGGGCACATGCCAAAATTGATACAGCAAGTTCAGGAATCATTGGCAAATAAATACACACTCGATCTCCTTTTTTAACTCCTTGATCTCTTAAAACATTAGCCATTCTGGCAACGCGATCATACAATTCATTATATGAAATATGTTGTGCCGCCTCGCTTGGATCATTCGGTTCAAAAATAATAGCTGTTTTCTCACCTCTTTTAGCTAAATGACGGTCAATACAATTTTTTGTGATATTTACTTTAGCATCAACAAACCATTTGAATTTAGATTCTTGCATATCAAATTCAAACACTTTTTCCCATTTTTGATACCAAATGAAATTCTCATCAGCAATA
>JBILNU010000068.1:0-9679 GCA_044374815.1 Flavobacterium sp. | reverse complement strand
CACTATTCAGAATATTAGAAAAGCAACCTTAGACGCAGCAAATACCAACTCCAAAGAATTGAGAGAGGCAATAATTACAAATTCAATTGAAGGTGAATCGGTAAATAATCTAGCATTGGGTTATTTAAAAACCGAAGTAAAAGAATTTTTATAAAATTACTTTTCTTCTAACAATCGTTGCAACTGGATTTTTTCTACATCCGATAAATCAGATAGATAGGAAGAAAACAATTCGCGGTACTCTTCTTTTTTCAATAAGTTACGAATGGTGTCTCGTGCAAATTTTACCAATTGCCATTTGGGATGAACCATGGCGTTTACCAAATTTTTGAGCAACTTATTGTTTTTGGGTTCCAAATACAAAGCGCTTTCAAAAGCATTTTGCCTCACCGAACTTTCAAATTTAGGTGAAGTGTACTCCAATAACTCAAAAAGATTTTTTGAATACTGTGAAGAATTGGCATTTGAAAAATTATAATCCAAATAATACGATAGATACAAAATTCGCAATCCTTTGTCGTTTTTACCTACCCAATTTTTGGCTTGTTCCAAATACTTGGCTCTATTTTCAGGGAAATTTTTATACAAATTAACAAAAGCCACTTCCTTGGTATCATTGGAATTGTCTTGCAGCAACGATTCATATTCGGCTAAAAAGGAACCCGGAATTATTTTTAAAGTTTCCGCTACCGATTGCCGAACTTCAACCTCATTCGTTTGCATTGCAACACGAATTAAAGCCTCTTTTTCATTAAAAGGAACGGCTTCTATTTGATTGATAATTTCTTTTTTCAATCCATAAAAGGCATTCGATTTCATCACCTCCCTAAAAAAGGACTCCTTTTCTGGAAAGGGTTTGTTTTTTTGTGCTTGAATTTCAAATAGCAAACGGATGCTTTGATTTTTCTTCAATAAGGCAAGCACCTGATCATTTGGAAACTGATGGTCTTCCAGCCACTCTTTTTGAAATTTCACTACATCAAAATCGGAAACTGCAGCAATTTCATTCAAGAAATCAGCCGTTTCTACATTTTTATATTGGTACTTTTTCAAATAATTTTTTACAGCTTTTTGAAAAGCCTTTTCCCCTATTGCCTCCCGAATTACATGCAATGCCCAGGCTCCTTTTTGATAAAAAGAATACGAACTCGCCTTCTCATTTAACACCGGAATCGTATCCGTCTTTGCTGCTTTTCGAAGTTGCAAGGCATTTCTATACAAGGCATAATAAAAGTAATCCTCGCCAAAAATTTCGCGTTCGGCAAGCAAAGCATAATAAGTTGCAAACCCTTCTTGCAACCAATGGTGCTTACCGGTTTTTGCCGTTACCAAATCGCCAAACCATTGGTGCGCCAATTCGTGTGCATTGACATTAATGTAATTTCGATCGTAAAAACCAATTGAATCTATGACAAAATCTTGTGCAAACAAAGTGGATGTGGTGTTTTCCATTCCGGCATAAAGGAAATCTTCCACCGGAATTTGGCGGTAAATTTTCCAAGGATACTTCACTCCAATTTCTTTTTCGAGGTAATCAAAAATAACTTTAGAACCTTTGTAGGTATAGGGGTATTTATCGGCGTCAATTGGTTTATAATAGTTATCTATGGCAATTCCCGATTTGGAAGTTTCCGTTTGGTGTTCGAATTTTCCGATGGCCAACATCACCAAATAGGACGACATTGGCTTTTTCATTTTATAGCTGTACAACCAATATTTCAATCCCTTAGACCAGCTAATGGAATTGGTTTTACGAGCTAATTCACCATTTGAAATTGCAGTAAAATGCGACAATGAATTCATTTCTTCTTCAATTTGAACCGAAATTTGAAAAATCACTTTCTCATTTACATCATCAAAACTCGGCAACCAATGGCTGGTATACTTTCCCTGCCCTTGCGTCCAGATTTGTTGCCCTTCTCCAATTCCTACAAAATAGAGCGTTTGTTTGGGCATGGCTTTATAAGAAAAGTAAACTTCATTAGTCCCTTTTTTGTAGCCTTCAAATAAGACCAATTCTTTCTTGTTGTTTTTATAATTAACCGGTTTTCCATTAAGAGTCACATTCGAAAAATACATGTTTTTCGCATCAATGCGAATGGAATCGATTTCTGAAAGTACTTTGAATTTATAGGTAACCGTCCCTTCTATCGTTTTGGTTACAAAATTAGGTGCTACAGAAGCATTGCATTGCAAAAAATCAACTTTTGAAACCTGTTGCGCAAGAGTAAAAAAAGGAAACAAGAAGAGCAGTAATTTTTTCATTTACGGTTACTTAATAATTGATTTCTTGAATTAACTAATGTAATTCCAAATGTTTTTCTTGGCGCTCATTTCCATGAAAATGGCTTTCATTTTTTGGTGCTCGGGTTTGGCCATAGCCGCATCGTCTTTTAACAACTTGATTGCATGCTCTCTGGCCAATAGCAGAATTTCTTTATCCTTAACCAAATCGGCAATTTGCAAATTTAACACCCCGCTTTGTTGTTTTCCCATGATGTCCCCCGGACCACGAAGTTTTAAATCAACCTCCGCAATTTCAAATCCGTCGTTGGTTTTACACATCGTTTCAATTCGGGTCTTGCTGTCGTTACCCAATTTGAATCCTGTCATTAAAATGCAATAACTTTGTTCGGCACCACGACCTACCCTTCCCCGCAACTGGTGCAATTGCGACAACCCAAAACGCTCCGTGCTTTCAATCACCATCACACTCGCATTGGGTACATTAACTCCCACCTCGATCACAGTGGTTGCCACCATAATATTTGTTTTTCCGGTAACAAAGCGTTGCATTTCGGCTTCTTTTTCGGCGGGTTTCATTTGTCCGTGCACGATAGAAATACTGTAGTGCGGCAACGGAAAATCACGAGAAATACTCTCGTAACCGTCCATTAAATCTTTATAATCTTGGGTGGCGCTTTCGTTTATTAATGGATAAACAATATACACCTGACGCCCTTTGGCGATTTCATCTTTAAGGAATTTCCAAACTTTCAGTCGATTGGAATCGTACCGATGTACTGTTTGAATGGCTTTTCTTCCCGGGGGCAATTCGTCGATGACCGAAATATCCAAATCGCCATACAAACTCATGGCCAAGGTTCTTGGAATTGGCGTTGCGGTCATGACTAAAACATGCGGCGGAATATGATTTTTATGCCATAATTTAGAGCGTTGCTCCACACCAAATCGGTGTTGCTCATCAATAACGGCCAATCCCAAATTATGAAATTGTACCTTGTCTTCCAGCAACGCGTGGGTTCCTATAAGAATGTCTAAGGTTCCGTTTTCAAGGGCTTCGTGAATGATTTTTCGTTCTGAAGTTTTGGTGGAACCGGTGAGCAATTTGATGCTGATATTTAAATCTTTGGCAAGTTCGGTTAAACCGAGGTAATGCTGATTGGCCAGAATTTCGGTTGGTGCCATTAGGCAACTCTGAAACCCATTATCTTTTGCCAAAAGCATGCACATCAAGGCCACAATGGTTTTTCCCGATCCTACATCGCCCTGCAGTAACCGATTCATTTGGGCATTGCTACCCATATCATTTCGTATTTCTTTGATGACGCGTTTTTGCGCATTGGTCAATTCAAATGGCAAATGATTGGAATAAAAATCGGTGAAATTGGCGCCGACTTTATCAAACAAATGGCCTTTTATTTTATGTTTACGGATAAGATTTTTGGTAATTAATTGCAACTGAATGAAAAACAATTCTTCAAATTTCAATCGGAATTGGGCTTTCGCCAAAAGGTCTTGATTTTTAGGAAAATGAATGTTAAACATGGCCTCATTTTTGGAAATGAGTTGCAACTGCTCCAGCAGATAATTAGGCAAAGTTTCAATAAACTGCCCATTCACCTCCAGAAACAATTGCTGCATGGCCTTGTTGATTACTTTATTGGTAATGCCGCGCTGGGTGAGTTTCTCGGTGCTGGGGTAAACGGGTTGCATGGCACTTCGCAAACTGGCTTTGTGCTCTTCAAGCAGCTCCATTTCGGGATGCGCCATAGAATATTGCCCGCCATAATTGGAGGTTTTCCCAAAAATCACATACACTTCATTCAGTTTTAAACTTTCCCGAATCCATTTGATGCCTTGAAACCAAGTGAGTTCTATTTGACCGGTTTCATCCATAAAGGAAGCTACTAAACGCTTTTGGTTTTTTCCAAATTCTACCGTTTTTATGTGGATGATTTTACCAATTATTTGAACCTCGGCATTAGTATTTTGAAGTTCATTTATTTTATAATACCGTGTGCGATCTATGTAGCGATAGGGAAACAAATTCATCAAATCTCCATACTTATGGATATTGAGTTCTTTCCGCAGTAATTCACCACGCGAAGGACCAATACCTTTAAGGTATTCAATTGGAGTAAGAAGAAGTGTGTTTGACATTAAGTAAAACTAAGTAATTATCTCAAAGCGAAGATAAGTTTTATTACACTAATTTCATAAAAATAGGAATTACTTTCTGATGAGTTAATTACCCTCTCTGAGTAACCAAGTAATCCCAAAAACAATCAATTGAGAATTGGCAATAAAAAAAATAATATATTTATATATAACGCTATACCGTTGGTACAAGTTATCCAAATTGAAGTATTTAGTTGCTATTATTACCTGCATAAATTAGGAATAACTTTCTTGTAACATTTTAAATTTAAATTCGTCTTACTTTTTATATATGATAAATTTATGACACCAAAATTCAAAAAAAGATTACAGCGTATCTCAATATTAGTAGTGGTTTTATTTGTATTAATTACTAGATTCTTTGCAAATTCTGTTTTAGGAGAACCTTTCTTTGGTGAAACATTAACAAATTTGTTTAGTACAAAGGAGAAACAAGCTCTTTTATCACCAGGAGATCTAGGATTGTTGAAAAGCGTTATTCATCCAATTACAATTGAAAATACTAAAAATGACAGTTTACAATTTGATTTTTTAAATAAGAAATTAAAGGACGTTGACGTTATAGGACTCGGAGAAGCAACTCACGGAACAAAAGAGTTTTTTGAACTAAAAACGAAAATGTTTAAATATTTAGTTGAAAAACAAGATGTAAAGCTATTTGGTATCGAAGCTAATTTTGCAGCTTGTTATGATATCAACAAATATGTTCTAACTGGTGAAGGAAATGCAAAAGAAGCCTTATCAAAAAATGGTTACTGGGTTTGGCAATCACAAGAGGTTTTAGAATTAATTGAATGGATGAAAGACTACAATAAGGGAAAAAAATCAAACCAAAAAATTCAGTTTTATGGTTATGATATGCAAGACGGAACCTCATGCGTTGTTTGGCTTGACAATTATCTAAGTAATAACAGTCCAGGGTTTAATAAGAATTTGTTACCTGAAAAAATTGAGGAAAACAAAACATCATTAAAAGAGTTAGACGATAAAGGATTAGATGAAATGCAAAAAATAAATTTGAATAAGTTAAAAAAACTAGAAGAATTTGTTTTGAGTCAAAAAATAGATTTATGGAAAAAAGATTCGACAGACTATAAATTCGCTAAACAAACCATTACTGTAATTAGACAAAAATTAAATTATTTTAGAGAGCAAGATTTCAATACTGCATATTCTTATAGAGATAGCTCGATGGCACAAAATATAAAATGGATTAGAGAGAGCAATAAAAATGGTAAAATAATGCTTTGGGCTCATAACGGACATATTGGAAAAGGCTCATTTTCTGACGATTATAAATCAGGTAATTGGATGGGATCGCATTTAAATAATTTATATAGAAAAAAATATTACAACATTGGTTTCAGTTTTAGTGAAGGTGGTTTTGTTTCACAAAGTCCTTCATCAACAAATCTATTTTACCTTATGTATAGTTTTACAAAAAGCATCTTCAACGATGAACCATGGCCAGTATCAAATAACTATGTTAAACCACACTCGAAAAGTTATTTGACAAATGCTTTTTCACAACTGAAAACACCAATTTTTTATATCGACTTTGAAAATATTTCAAATAATAAAAACTTAAAAGGCTTTATAAACAAAGAGTATGAGCATTATGAAGCTGGAGCAGTTTATATTAATGAAAAATCTGCACTATGGTCAACCAATCTTTATGAATATTTTGATGCTATTATTTACGTGAATAAAACAAAACCAGCAGAAAATTTCAACTTGGGAAAACATATAAAATAAAAAGAAGCCATTAATAGCTTTTGGTTTTTACCAAATTCTACTGTTTTTATGTGGATGATTTTACCTATAATTTGAACCTCGGCAGTAGTATTTTGAAGTTCATTTATTTTATAATACCGTGTGCGATCAGGTTTCGTGTTCCAAAGATATTTTGCGATTAATGAAACATTAGTTATTCAAATCAAGTTTTGTAGTAAAAGTCCTGCACTTTGGTTATCTGCAAAACGTTTGTAAGTAAAAGGCTCTGATTAGTTTATGACTCTTCGCAATTTTTAAACAAAAAAAAAATCCCAAGCTTTCACTTGGGATTTTGTTGTTATTTACTCAAATACATTTTACGTCGGGAGTACAATTCATAGAATTGGTCGTCTTTTAAATCGTCTATAAACAAGATACTTTCTCCGGTGGATTTCATTTCGGGACCTAAGGCTTTGTTTACATTTTGGAATTTGCTAAACGAGAATACCGGTTGCTTTATGGCGTAACCATTTAGTTTAGGGTTGAAATCAAAATCGGTTACTTTATTTTTTCCTAGCATTACTTTAGTTGCATAATTCACATACGGCTCACCATACGCTTTAGCAATAAAAGGAACCGTTCTTGACGCTCTTGGATTGGCTTCAATAATATAAACGGTATCGTTTTTTATTGCAAACTGAATGTTAATTAACCCAACCGTTCTAAGTGCCAAAGCAATTTTCTTGGTGTGGTCTTTAATTTGTTGCATTACAAATTCGCCCAAGTTAAACGGAGGCAAGGTTGCATTGGAATCACCCGAGTGGATTCCGCACGGTTCAATGTGCTCCATAATTCCGATAATGTATACATTTTCACCATCGCAAATGGCATCGGCTTCGGCCTCAATTGCACCATCAAGGTAATGATCTAACAATAATTTATTTCCAGGAATGTTCTTTAATAAATCAATTACATGCTCTTCTAATTCTTGCTTGTTGATTACAATTTTCATTCCTTGTCCACCCAATACATACGAAGGACGCACTAACAATGGAAAGTCTAAACTATCAGCCAATTTGGAAGCTTCGTCCGCACTTTCTGCAATTCCGAATTTAGGGAATGGAATTTCCAATTCGGTTAACAATTCGGAGAATCGGCCTCTGTCTTCGGCTAAATCTAGGGCATCGAATGAAGTACCTAGAATTTTGATTCCGTATTTAGATAATTTTTCAGCTAATTTTAATGCGGTTTGACCTCCTAATTGTACGATTACCCCTTCTGGTTTTTCATGCTGGATGATGTCGTAAATGTGCTCCCAAAATACCGGCTCGAAATACAATTTATCAGCTGTATCAAAATCGGTTGAAACCGTTTCTGGGTTACAGTTGATCATGATGGTTTCATAGTCACATTCTTTGGCAGCCAAAACTCCGTGTACACACGAATAATCAAACTCAATTCCTTGCCCAATTCGGTTTGGTCCCGAACCCAAAACAACGACTTTCTTTTTATCGGTTACAATACTTTCATTGTGCACATAGCGAGCTCCATTTGGAGTTTGAATATCGGCTTCAAAAGTAGAATAATAATATGGCGTTTGCGCTTTAAACTCGGCCGCACAGGTATCTACCAATTTATAAACACGGTTTATGTTATGATCCTGGCGCAGTTTATAAACCTGGCTTTCTAAACAACCCAACATGTGCGCTATTTGGCGATCGCCATAGCCTTTTTGTTTGGCTTCTAATAATAATTCTTTTGGTAACGAATCGAGTTTGTAGGTAGAGATTTCTCTTTCTAACAAAAACAAATCTTCGTATTGTTTCAAGAACCACATATCGATTTTGGTGATTTCATGAATTCTACTCAACGGAATTCCCATTTGAATGGCATCATAAATCACAAATACACGATCCCAACTTGCGTAGGTTAGTTTCTCTATAATTTGCTCGTAGTTTTTGTATCCTTTTCCGTCTGCTCCAAGTCCGTTGCGTTTAATTTCTAGCGATTGGGTTGCTTTGTGCAACGCTTCTTGAAACGAACGTCCAATTCCCATTACCTCTCCTACCGATTTCATTTGAAGACCCAACGTTCTGTCGGCACCTTCAAATTTATCAAAGTTCCAACGCGGAATTTTCACAATCACATAATCCAAAGTTGGCTCAAATAAAGCCGAAGTCGATTTGGTAATTTGATTTTGAAGTTCATCTAAATGATACCCCAAAGCCAATTTGGATGCAATTTTTGCAATTGGATAACCAGTTGCTTTGGATGCCAAGGCAGAAGAACGCGACACACGAGGATTGATTTCGATGGCCACAATATCTTCTTTTTCATCTGGTGAAACGGCGAATTGCACGTTACAACCTCCAGCAAAATTTCCGATGGAACGCATCATCAAAATCGCGTAGTCACGCATTTTTTGGAAAGTCTTATCCGATAAGGTCATTGCTGGCGCTACGGTGATAGAATCTCCGGTATGGATTCCCATTGGATCCATATTTTCGATGGAACAAATGATTACCACATTGTCATTACTGTCGCGCAATAATTCCAATTCATATTCTTTCCAACCTAGTAATGCTTTGTCTATTAACACTTCGTGAATTGGCGACATTTCTAAACCGTAAGTTAGTTTTTCGTCAAATTCTTCTTTAGAGTGAACGAAAGCGGCACCCGTTCCTCCAAGCGTAAACGAGGGACGAATTACTAAGGGGAAACCAAATTCTTGTGCTATTTCTTTTCCTTTTAGAAAAGAAGTGGCAGTTTTTGCCGGTGCAGTAGGAACATTTATTCGTTCTAACAATTGTTTGAATTGTTCGCGGTCTTCGGTAATGTTGATGGCATTTACATCTACTCCAATTAATTTTACTCCAAAGTCATTCCAAATTCCTTTTTCATCGGCTTCCAAGCAAAGATTTAATGCAGTTTGCCCTCCCATAGTTGGAAGAACGGCATCAATTTGCGGATGCTCTTTTAATATTTGGATTATCGATTTTGTTGTAAGCGGCAACAAATATATATGATCGGCCATGGAAGGATCGGTCATGATGGTTGCTGGATTGGAATTGATTAAGATTACTTCTATTCCTTCTTCACGAATGGAACGCGCTGACTGAGAACCAGCGTAATCAAATTCGCATGCTTGTCCAATAACAATTGGACCTGAACCTATAATTAATACGGATTTTATAGTGTTGTCTTTTGGCATTGTAGTTTGTTTTAGACTTCTTAGAAATTTAGATTTCTTTGACTTTTATTTAGTTGTATGTTGTTTTATATTCTTTTTTTTCTTAGCCCCGATAGCAGTGAAAATACTTTTTAAATTTTTCTTTAAAATTAAAAAGATTGAAACGGATAGCGGGAAATAGCTTCAAAAACTTATTAAATTTTATAAACAAGTTTAAAAAAAAGCCGCTACTAATAAAAGTAACGGCTTTATGTTGATTAGGATCTAATCATTATTTTTTGTGTCTTGGTTCGCTAGAAACAGTTAATTTATGTCTTCCTTTAGCTCTACGACGAGCAAGGACTTTTCTTCCAT
>JBILNU010000150.1:0-2895 GCA_044374815.1 Flavobacterium sp. | reverse complement strand
TGAATTGCATAGGTAGTCTCGCCTTCAATTCTATAAGCAGCATTTTCCACATCATGGGTGCTGGCCAATTTCACTCCGTTAGTTGGCAAGTGTTTGATGGTGTCGCTATGACTCATCCAAACCTGCGAATTTAGGTTCACATTATCAAAGAAAACTTCTCCTTCTTTAATGTATTCCAAATTAGCTCTACCGTATTCTCTAATATTAGAAGCAGCAACTTCACCACCCGAAAAATGGGCTAAATATTGCGCTCCATAACACACTGCAAGCAAAGGGAATTTGCCACGAATGTGCGATAAATCGATTTGTAAAGCATCTTCAGAACGAACCGAATACGGACTTCCACCAAGTATAATGGCTTTATACGAAGATAAATCTTTAGGATAATTATTATAAGGAAAAATTTCGCAGAATATATTTAATTCGCGAACGCGGCGTGCAATTAATTGAGTGTATTGCGATCCGAAATCTAAAATAAGTACGTTGTGTTGCATGCGCAAAAGTACTAATCTTAGTCAAATTAAAAAATGTATTTTCGAATAAATTTATCATTAAATTAGCAACACAATTAATTGGTTTTATGATGGCAAATGCAAAAAAATATTTTCTTGTTTATATTCTCATATTAAATAGTTCTCTGTTTTATTCGCAGGTAACCATTTGCAGTTGGAATATTATGAATTTTGGAAAATCTAAATCAAACAGCGAATTAGAATTTATTGCAAACACCATTAATAAGTATGATGTAATTGCGATACAAGAAGTAGTTGCCGGAAATGGTGGCGCACAAGCAGTAGCTCGATTAGCAGCTATTTTACAAAATAAAGGATTTCATTGGGATTATTCTATTAGCGATCCAACAAGTAGTTACAACCGATCCAGCATAGAACGCTATGCATTTATTTGGAAAACTTCCAAAGTTAAAAAAATAGGTCGCAGTTGGTTGGATTCGAATTATAAAGTAGAAATAGACCGAGAGCCCTACATGAGTACCTTTGAATACCAAGGTAAGCAATTTACCATAGTCACTTTTCATGCAGTTCCAAAGAAGAAAAATCCGGCAAGTGAAATTAAATATTTCAAAATGTATCCTTCATTATATCCAAAACTGAATCTTATTTTTATGGGAGATTTTAATTGTCCTCAATCCCACACGGTATTTGCGCCTTTAAAGAAAATGGGGTATTCTTCAAGCTTAGTCAATCAAAAAACAAGCTTACGCCAAAAGTGCATTCAAAACGATTGTTTGGCCTCCGAATACGATACTATGTTTTTCAATCCACAAAAAATGAATGCAACTCAATCGGGGATTATTCCTTTTTATAACAGTTTTAATTCTATTAAAGAGGCCCGAAAAATCTCCGATCATGTGCCTATTTGGGGAATTTTTAATTTGAAATAGTCTTATTGTAAAATTTTACAAAACATATTAATATATGTTTTGTATTTTTGAAAAAATCATTAATATTTAATATGAAAAAAACAACCCTGATCTTTTTAATAACTCATAGTATTTATTCATTTTCACAAAATTTATATTTAACTAAAAGAGATTACAATAATTCATCAAATTACATTCATTCATTACAAAAATTAAGTGCAATAGATGGATCAGTAATTAGCAACTCAGATTATTCAACTTTTTTCCCAAATAGTTATTCTCCCAGAAGTTTAACTTTTAATAACCAAACAAATGAAATTATTGGAATTTCTGGAAATATTATAACCAAAAAAAATGTCATAACAAATAATGAAACGTCATACTTTTTGCCAAACATATCTTCAATTAATTATTATGGACTTATAATTGCAAATAATAGACTTTTTTTAACCAAAACAGATAATTCTACAACACCAGAAACAAATTATATTGAAGAAATAAATCAATCAAATGGCGAAGTTATTATTTCTCATGTTATCACTTCAAATATTCCATCATATAATAGAGACTTAATTTATTCTAACTCAACTAATGAAATTTTTGGATTATCGGGTAACATTATTTATAAATATAACATTATCAACAATATAGAATCAACATATACCTTACCGGCAATAGCTAATTTAGAATACGACGATATTGTTATTGCAGAAAATAGACTTTTTGTAACAACTAGAGATTATAGTGTTTCACCTAATATTATTTCAATCCGGGAGCTAAATTTATTAAACTGTGAAATTATAAATACGTATAATTTTAACACAAATCTCCAAACATATATTGATAGTCTAACTTTTTTAGCAGACACTCATGAAATTTGTGGAATTTCTAGACTTTATTTAGATGGAAGTTTTCATTATAAAATAATTAAATACAATATTTTAAATAACATAGAAACTTCATTTGATTTACCATTACAAAATTCTGTTGACTACGATGAAATAATTTCAACCTTAAACGAACAGAATTTAGGATTAAGTAATTTCAATCAAAATTCAAAGTTCAGGGTTGTAAAATATTTTAATCTAATTGGGCAAGAATTACCTGTAGAGACTAAAAATCAAATAATTATTTTAAAATATGAAAATGGTGAAGTAGAAAAAATTTATTATAGAAATTAATTTTAATTAAAATAAATTAGAGCTTAGATATAAGGTAGAATTACACACAAACATTTTATTACATTTGAAATCAAATAAACCTTCATGATAAAAACAATCATTTATATCGGTCTTGGCGGTGCTATTGGGAGCGTCTTTCGCTACTTAACATCGGTATTGGTGTCTAAATATTGGAACCAATCTTTTCCTTTAGCCACGTTTTTAACTAATGTTTTAGGGTGTTTTATCATTGGAATAATTATTGGTTTACTTGAAAAAAACAACTTAGCCAATGGAAATTTAAAGTGGTTTTTAGTGACCGGTTTTTGCGGAGGCTACACCACATTTTCTACA
>JBILNU010000008.1:0-33319 GCA_044374815.1 Flavobacterium sp. | reverse complement strand
ATAAGATTTATTTTTTCATCTTTTTTAAATAATTGCTGAAATCGACCGAACTCCTGAACACCAATTAGATAAATTATGGCATCCAAATCTAAATCTTCGCCTTGCGAAAATTGATTAGATAGTATCGAAACTACATTCTCCCAACGCTCTTTTAATTGTATATCTCTAGACATTTTTTATAGTTCTAATTGATTGCAAATATACCACTTTACACTCTTTTCTCTTTGTTCTTCTATCTATATTCTTTTCTATATATTTGTACTTTAATTATTACTTATGAGTTTTATTGATATCATTTTAGCCGTTTTATTAGGTTATGGTTTATTTCGCGGATTAAAAAACGGTTTCATTATTGAATTTGCTTCCTTGATTTCCTTCTTTGTTGGAATCTATTTAGCGGTTAAATTTTCTTCTATTTTAGGAGACAGTAAAACAGCAAAAGTGATAGGTTTTATTATCATTTTAATCGCAGTAATTATCGGAATTCATTTACTAGCTAAGGCACTTTCTAAAATTGCTAGTGCAATGTTGTTAGGCGGATTTAATAAAGTTGGAGGCGCCATTTTAGGAACAATTCGAATGGCCCTTTTTATTGGAGTGATTTTAAGTTTGTTTCAAAAGGTAAATATTAAAGACGCACTTATTTCTAAAGAAACCGAAACCAAATCGTTATTTTTTAATCCAATAGTAAAAACCTCAGATTTTATGCTCCCTGTTTTATCTAGTTGGTTTTCTAATTTGAAGAAATAATCCAAACATTAATTCAACTCTTTAATAGCTTCTTCCGGAATCCAACCAGTGCTTTCATCTGTTAATTGAATTTTTTTCCAATTCGCGATGCTTTCCAAAACATAAACTTTAGTTCCTTCGTGAAGTAAAATTGTTTCCGCACTACTTGCTTTAGGCTCTCCTTTTACCGATACACTTTCAGCAAAAACGATAGCAGTTTTTTCAGTAGCGATTCGGTTTTTTTCATAAATTCCAGAGGTAACACTTATTGCAATTCCTAGGAAAATAAAAAACATTCCAGAAAAGAAAATGCGTTTTCTTAAAGCAGTTCCCGAAAGGTAATATCCAGCAAAAAAAACTAAAAAAAAGAAGGCCAATACAACCGAAATCCAAGCCCAAGTATCATAATAATAGCTCGAAGTAAAATCCTGAATTAACTTACTAAAACCAACTTTTGGTACAATTTTAATGTCGTCAATGGCCATTTTTCGGGCAAAATCGAGGTTGGTTTTTATTTCCTCATCATTCGGATTGAGTTGCAATGCTTTTTCATAATTATAAACGGCTGTGGCAACTTTATGTAATTTATAATAGCAGTTTCCCAAATTAAAATACAAATCGGCCGAATGTTTTCCGGTAGCCAAAACACTTTCATATTGGTTAATGGCCTCGGTATAATTTTCTTTTTGATAGCATTGGTTTCCTTTTTCAAAAGCGGTTTGAGCCAATGAAATTTGAAAAATAAAAAGGAGTAATAAAAGCTGTTTTTTCATAATATTCTACTTAATATTTTATGCTAATTGTTTTTCTAAACTCGATATTATTGCCACCGCTTTGTCATAATCTTGCTGAATCATAACACTTGTAGAAGGAGCGTATCGGGCCAACTCACAACTTTCTGTAAGCGCAATAAATTCTTTCACGGTTTGCGCATCGGCATTACGAGTTAGTAAAATTTCGGTAATAATATCTTTACTCATTTCTGAGGTTTCGATGCTCAATTTGGCTTTCAAGAAATTGTGCATTGCTTTTTCTAAGGCAATATAAAATGGCTCTTTGTTTTGTAATTGTTTTTGGGCTTCCGATAAATATTTCTTTGCCAGAGCATTTGTTTTTCTCTTTTTGTTTCCAACCACATCGGCATCTTCTGCTTCTTTTCTTTTTCTGAATAAAATCAACGCCGGAATTCCTAAAAACGGTAAAACCATTAAGGAATAAAATAATCCCGAACCCAAAAAGTCCTCTGATTCAATAGGATTAAGTACAGTTTTTTGCTTTATATAAGCAAATGCTTTGCTGGCTGTAACCGGAATTTTCGCGCTTCCCGGTGGAGGTGTAGTGCCCGTATTTGCAATACCCGGACCATCCAATACATTCAACACAATTTCGGGAGAGGTAATCGTTTTATAACTTCCTGTACTTAAATCAAAATAGGTGAAACGCATTGGTTTAATTGGAAAATTCCCTTTCGATTGTGGAATGATGGTATATTTATCTGAAATTCTTCCCGACATACCCGTTAGCGGCGTGCTCACATTTTCAGTATGTTGCGGATCATACATTTCTAGTGTTGCAGGTACTACAGGTTTTGGCAAACTAAATAATTTTAAATTTCCTGTACCCGTTACAGTAACATCTAAATCTAAGGATTCTCCAAATTTTAATCCGGTGCGTGATGGGGTTACTTTAAAATTAAATTTCCCAACTGCCCCCGAAAAATCATCAGGTTTTCCTGCCGATGGCAAAGGTTTTACAGAAATAACTTTACTTCCTGCGGAAACCCGTTTGCTGTCTTCAACTAATTGTACTTGTCCAAAAAAGTTAGGTCTTCCTCTTGGGACTTGACAATCAATGTCTAATGAAAGCGGTTCAATTTCTAAACTACCCGATTTTTGAGGATACAAAACTGTTTTTCGTAAAACCACATAACGGTATTTTTGTCCCTTAAACATTCCTTCTTCGGCAACCAATTGTTTGATATCAATATTCTGACTCCAAAAATCGTTGTATTTTGGTTTATTCAATTCGCGCCAATTGGTAATTCCAATGTTGTAACTAAAATACAATTTGTAAACCACCGTTATGGGTTCGTTTACATATGGATTGGTTTTAGAAATATCAGCAACCAAATATAAGTTATCATCTGCCTTAACCGTGGCAGGTTCGTTAGGATCGTTGGGTTGTTGTACCGCATTAGTAACATTTATTTTAATTGGCAAAGTTTTATATAATTGCCCATTAATTTCAATAACCGCTTGACGAATTACTAAATTTCCTTTTTGCAAAGGCAATAAAATATAGGTATACGATTTTTGAAATGTACTTCTACCATTTATCCAGGATTGGCTTATAGATTGACTTGGCCCACCTACTACTCTAAAGCCACAGGCCTCAAAATTTGGAGGAACAAAATTATCGCCATCTTCATTCATAGAAAATTCAATTCGCACTCTTTCATTAAGCCCCAAAGTATTTTTACTCACATTCGCTTCAAATTTTACTTGAGCAAATGCAGCGCTTGCAGTGATTAATAATAAGATTAAATATCGTTTCATTTTGTAATTCCTAATTTTATATTCTAATTGTTACCAATCTTTTTCTGGTTTCTTCGGATTGGCTTGCACTTTTTGAGCATTTACCTTTTCCTGCACCTTTTTCTCTTCGTTATTTACAGCATCCAATAAATTGTCTATTCGCTGCTTGGAAGCTCCACTTGGTTTAGGCTGTGGTTTTTCACCATCGCCTTTATCTTGTTTATCTTTTTTGTCTTTACCGTCTTTTTTATCCTTGTCTTTCTTATCGCCTTTATCTTTATTATCGTCGTTTTTGTCTTTGTTCTTATCTTTATCCTTTTCTTTATTCTTATCCTTCTTTTTATCTTTTTTCTTGTCTTGCTCTTTTGGTGGCGGATTATCCTTCAACATTTTTTTTGCTAAAGCAAAATTATATCTTGTTTCTTCATCTGTTGGATCATTACGCAATGCATTTTTATAGGCTTCTACCGCATTAGAATAGTTTTTTTCTTTCATAAATGAATTTCCTAAATTATGAAATGCCTGATGTTTTTCTGCTTTGGTTTTTGCGTCTTTAATTGCTTTTACAAATTGATATTTGGCTTCTGCTGTTTGATTTTGTCTATAAATAGCGGTTCCTAAATTATAGGAAGCAATTGATTTCTTTTTAAATTTTGATTGAGATAAACGATAATCTGCCTCTGCCTCAGCATAATTTTTGTCGGCAAATTTTTCATTCCCTTGCGGCAAAAATTTATCCTTTTCTTGCGCTTGTAGCACAAAAGATATTAGAAGTATTAAATATGTAATTGTTTTTTTCATTTTTTCTAAATCAGGAAAGAAAGCTTTATTTTTCTATTCTCTATTTTCTTTTTCCTCATTAAATAAATTCATTTTTCGAACCCATTTGGTTTTTCTTTCCGTTAGGAAAACATCCAAAAACAAACAGAAAAATCCGAATCCCAAAAACCACTGAAATTGCGATTTATAATTGGCCATCATCGCGCCTTCAAACTCCGTTTTTTGCGTATTATCCAAAACCTTTTTTACATAATCGGTTACTGCCTTTGTAGAGTTTCCATCTACATAACCCCCTTTGGTGCTTTTTGCTATCACCGATAATACTTCAGCATTTCTTTTAGTGATTACGACTTGGTTATCTTGATCTTTTTGAAAACTCTCAACTACGCCATTTCTTTTTAATGGAATTGCGCCTCCTTTTTCGGTTCCAACCCCTACCGTGATAATTTTCAATCCAATTTTATCTGCATCTTCAGCAGCACTTTGAGCATTATCCGAATGGTCTTCTCCATCCGAAATAATAACCAACAACTTGTTGGTTTTGTCTTTTTTATCGAAAAAGTTATTGGCAGCCAAATTAATGGCTTCGTCAATGGAGGTACCTTGAGAAGATATCATCCCAGGATTCATGGTTTGTAAAAACATTTTAGCAACCGCATAATCGGAAGTCATTGGCAACACCGGAAACGCACTTCCTGAGTAGGCAATAATTCCAATTCTATCGCTTCCTAATTGGTTTATTAATTGCGAAACAATTTGTTTACTTTTTTCCAATCGATTAGGCGCAACATCTTCGGCCAACATACTTTTTGAAACATCAATAGCAAAAACAATATCAATACCTTGACGCTTCACTTTTTCCATTTTGATCCCCATTTTTGGATTAACCAAAGCCAAAATTAAAAAAGACAAACCCAAAAGAACCAAAGCAAATTTCAATGTTGGTTTAAATAAAGAATTCTCCGGACTTAATTTTTTTATTAAATCCAAATCACCAAATGCAGCTTGTTTTTTTCTTTTCCAATATTGTATATACAAAAATAGAAGTACCAATACTGGAACAACAACCAACAGATACAAATATCCTTTTTCTTCTAATTCGTACATACGCTTATATAAAACTTCTAAAAATGGTGTTTCTTAATACAATTTCAAGCAACAGTAAAATTCCTGCAATCCATACAAATGGCCTGAATTTTTCATCATAATCATAAAATTTTAACTCCTCAATTTCGGTAGTTTCTAATTTATTTATTTCGTTATATATACTTTCCAACTTACTGTTGCTGTAAGCTCTAAAATATTTCCCGCCGGTGTTTCTAGCAATAGTTTTCATTAATTCTTGATCAATTTCAACCGGCATCATTTTGTAAAGAAAATCTCTTCCGTTGGGAGCATAAGCATATGGGAATTCGGCCATGCCATTAGATCCTAATCCTATAGTATATACTTTAATACCGTATTCTTTTGCAATTTCTGATGCAGTTTCGGGCTCAATAAAACCTGCATTATTTACTCCATCAGTAAGTAAAATAATGATTTTACTTTTGGCTTTACTTTCTTTTAATCGATTTACCGCTGTGGTTAAACCCATTCCAATTCCGGTTCCGTCTTGTAATACTTTATCATATTTAATATCGCTAATTGCTTCTTTTACGATTGCTTTATCGCTAGTAACCGGAGTTTTTGTGTAGGCCTCGGCAGCATAAACTACGACTCCAATTCTATCATTTGGCCTTGCATCAACAAAGTTAGAAGCCACTTGTTTTAATGCCTCCATACGATTTGGTCGTAAATCTTTGGCCAACATACTGCTTGAAAGGTCAATTGCCATAACAATATCAATTCCTTTAGTAGTTTTAGTTTGGTTGCTAATATCAACTGTTCGTGGTCTAGCTAAAGCGATTATCAACGAACTTAAAGCAATAATTCTTAAAACATTTAAATAGGGTTTCAATTTTGCTAAGATTGATTTGGAAGTTTTAAAACCACCAATTGAACTTATTTTTAATGTCGCCGATTGTTGCTTGCGTTTAAAGAATAGCCAGGCTATTGCAATTGGAAGCACTAAAAACAACCAAAAAAACTCCGGATTTAAAAAAGTAACTTTATCCATTATTCGCTGTTATTTTTTAGTTCTGCCGAATTGATAATGCGGTCTAAAATCAATTTACCGTATTCATCACCTTCTTTGTAAGAAACAACAATTTGTTGTAAGCCTCCTTCTTGTTTAAATAGCAAGATTTCGTAATATAACTTCTGGCTTTTGTTTTGAATTTTATCAAGCATTACCATTGTTCCGTAGGCTTTTACACCTGAAATCCCTTTGTCTGTATTAAATTCTTCTTGTTTGAAAAGAATGTTTTGCGCACCCATTGCCTCCCAAGATTTGGTATTTCCCTCAAGAACGGTATCAAAATTTACTTCGGTTTCTTGTTTGAATTTAGCAGTAGAAACCACTATATTGAATGATTCAAACATGCTGCCGTAGCCAAACATTTGCATTTCTTTTAATACAGCATAGGTTTCTTTAGGTAACATTTTAGAAGCATCCATTCGTTTTAAAACCTTTGGAGTTTCAATTTTCACGCCCGGATTTCCGTATTCGCTATAAATCCACTCTCCCTCAACTAATTCTTTGGTAGGATGACCTATTAAATTGTCTTTCACATAATCCCAACCTTTTACATAAATTAAGGTAAGTAGGGAGATGAATATAATGGTCACTACTACACCAATAGTTGTAATGATTCGAACTTGCTTTTGTTTTTTTAATTTTTGAATTCGAGCTAGTTCTCTTTGTTGTTCATTCCAAGCTTCTAGCTCATCGGTTTCTTCTACAACGGTTGGGATTGCATTATGAATGGTAACTATTGTGCTGGTAATTCGTTTTTTATCTTCTTCAATTTCAAAATCCAAAGGTTTTACTTTTGCAAATTTCACTAAATCGGCTTGCATTAAAACCTTTTCTAGATTCACTAAAGTTTCTTTTGATAATTTTAATTTTTTCTGATTTGCCACTCTTCTCAATTCAGTAATTAGTTCAGAAGTGGTACTTTCCATTGCCGGAATTTCTATTTCCTCTTCAATATAATTTCGAACAATATCTGTAAGCTCAGAGTAATAGCCTTTTACTTCCCCTTTTTGCCAAAGTTCTTTGGTTTCTAATTGTTGCAACAACGAAGTTGCTTTTTCTATAGGCGAGGTATAAACAGGTTCTTCTTCTTTGGGTTGGTTTTGGTATTTTTTAATTAACCAATAGGCCAAGGCAGCAATTCCTACTAAAAGTAAAATCCCTAAAAGGTACTTCCACCATATGCCCGAAGTTTCAACTTGTGCCACGTCTTTAACATCGTACATTTTTTGCTTTAAAGTATCCACTTTTACATTGAAAACTTCAACCTTCAAACTGTCGGAATAACTTAGTTTACCATTAATTAATATGGGAATTCTTGGAATCGTAAATTTACCTGTATCAAATTGGGTTACCCCATATTGTTTAATTAATTCCCATTTATCATTAGTTTTTACCGTATCGATTTTATAGGAATTAATAACTTCTAAAGCGCCAAAGTTTTTTGCTTTCGGGAAAACTACTTTGTCTTTATTGGTAACCGAAGTTTTCAAAGTTAATTTAAATTCGGCTCCAATTTTATTTCGAGTGGTATCAATAGAAGTCGTGACTTTTTGAGCAAAAAGTGATGTTGTTATTAGAAAGAAAAGTAGGTGTAATTTTAATTTCATTCTATTATCTCGATTTAAAATAACCTAATAATTTGGTTACATAACTTTCGTCTACACGAGTGTTTACAGTCCCCGAACCACATTTGGAAAAAATTTCTTTGAAATAGGTTACTTTGTCGTGATAGTTTTTTTCATAGTTCATACGAACGCTTTTAGAACTTGTATCTACCACTAGAATTTCACCTGATTCGGCATCTTCCATTTCAACTATTCCAATATTTGGCATTTGTTCTTCACGAATATCATACACTCTAATTCCGGTGATGTCGTGTTTTTTACCTGCAATTTTTAATGTTTTCTCGTAATCTTCTTCCACCATAAAATCGGAAATCAAAAATACAATGGCTTTTTTCTTTTGTGTTGCCGATAAAAATTTAAGCGCTTGCGATAAATCGGTTTTCTTGCTTTTAGGCTGAAATTCAATCAACTCACGGATGATTCGCAATACGTGTGATTTTCCTTTTTTAGGCGGAATATACAATTCGATGCCATCGGAAAATAAAATCAATCCAATTTTATCATTATTTTGGGTTGCCGAAAATGCCATAGTTGCAGCAATTTCAGTAACTATTTCGCTTTTTAGTTGGTTTTTGGTTCCGAAACTTTCCGATCCCGAAACATCCACCATCAGCATCATGGTAAGTTCACGCTCTTCCTCAAAAACTTTTACGTGTGCTTCATTGTATCGTGCAGTAACATTCCAATCAATGGCACGAATATCATCTCCATATTGGTATTGTCTTACTTCAGAAAATGTCATACCACGCCCCTTAAACGACGTGTGGTATTCACCCGAAAAGATGTGATCGCTCAATCTTCGGGTTTTAATTTCAATTTTTCGGACTTTACTTAGGAGGTCTTTCGTTTCCATTTATTTGTTTATACTTTGAACAAAAATTAAGGAACTTCTATTTCGTTAACGATTTTGTTGATGATGTCTATCGAAGTAATGTTTTCTGCTTCCGCTTCATAAGTTATTCCAATTCTGTGACGCAATACATCATGAACTACAGCACGAACATCTTCTGGAATTACATAACCACGACGTTTAATGAAAGCATAACATTTGGCAGCAGTTGCCAAGTTAATACTTCCTCGAGGAGAGGCACCGAAACTAATTAATGGCTTTAAATGAGCTAATTTATATTGTTCTGGAGCACGAGTTGCAAAAATGATATCTAAGATATATTTTTCGATTTTCTCGTCCATATATACCTCACGAACTGCTTCTTGCGCTCGCAAGATTTGTTCTACAGAAACTACTTGATTTACTTTTTCGTATGCTCCTTTTAAATTCTGACGAATAACCATGCGTTCTTCTTCCATTTTTGGATAGTCGATTACGGTTTTAAGCATAAAACGGTCTACTTGAGCTTCTGGCAAAGGATAGGTTCCTTCTTGCTCAATAGGATTTTGAGTTGCAAGTACTAAAAATGGTTTGTCTAATTTAAAAGTAGTATCGCCAATAGTAACTTGTTTTTCTTGCATGGCTTCTAACAAAGCCGATTGAACTTTGGCAGGAGCACGATTGATCTCATCGGCAAGTACGAAATTGGCAAAAATCGGCCCTTTTTTAATTGAGAATTCGTTGGCTTTAATGTTGTAAATCATGGTTCCGATTACATCGGCAGGCAATAAATCGGGAGTGAACTGAATTCTGCTAAAGCTTCCATGAACTGCTTGCGACAAGGTGTTAATAGCTAACGTTTTTGCCAATCCAGGAACCCCTTCTAGTAAGATATGACCCTGACCTAAAAGCCCAATTAATAAGCGTTCTACCATGTGCTTCTGACCAACGATTACTTTGTTCATTTCCATGGTAAGTAAGTCGATAAACGCACTTTCTCTTTCTATTTTTTCATTAATTGCTCTAATGTCTAAAGCAGCAACATTTTCTTCCATAAATTCTATTTTTATAGTATTATAAAGGTTCAAAATTTTAACATTTCAAAATTGAAAATTTTATCAGGAAGGTAATGTTAATAATGCGTTAAAACTTGCTTTAAGTTCTCATTTTTAAGGATGATTTATGATATTGTTTTAGTAATTTTAAACTTTTTAATACTAATCACATGAAAAGATCAATATCGCCCATTATTGCTGGAACTATGAATTGGGGTGTTTGGGATAAAAAATTAAGCACAAAAGAGATGGTGCATTTAATAAATATTTGCATCGAAAATAAAATCACCACTTTTGATCATGCGGATATTTATGGAGATTATACTACCGAATCACAATTTGGAAAAGCATTTGGTGAAAACCAAATTTCCAGAGATCGCCTGCAACTCATTTCTAAATGTGGGATCCAACATACCAATGGAAGACCCAATGTGTTGAAGCATTATGATTATTCCAAAGAATACATCATTTGGTCTGTTGAAAATTCACTAAAAAATCTTCAAACGGATTATTTAGATATTTTATTGTTGCACCGCCCTAGCCCGTTAATGGTTGCCGATGAAATTGCTGAAGCTGTAGAAGTATTAAAAAAAGAGGGAAAGATAAAATCGTTCGGTTTATCAAATTTCACCTCGTCTCAAACCGATTTAATTCGAAGTAAAACCGAAGTGAGTTTTAATCAAATTCAGTTTTCGGCTACACACCATCAGGCTATGCTTGACGGAAGTATAGATTATATGCAATTGCATAATATCACACCCATGTCTTGGAACCCACTTGGAACCGTTTTTAGAGAAGATATAGAACAAACTAGAAGATTAAAAAAGTTATTGGTGCAATTAGTAGATAAATACGGAGTAGGATCTGATACTATTTTATTGGCATGGGTATTAAAGCACCCTGCTCAAATTCATCCAGTAGCTGGAACTGTTAATATTGCTCGAATTCAAGCATTGATGAAAGCAGTAGAACTTGATTTAGAAACGATAGATTGGTTCGCCATTTGGACCGAAAGCATGGGGAATAAAGTTCCTTAATTGTGATTTTATAAAAAATGCTAAATAAACGCCTTCTCATAAAAAACTTACTTGCTCACAATGATGAGTGTAGTTTTTATGACAAAAAAAGGCAGTTGAATTTACATTTAAAAGAGGGCAAAGCTAAGTTTTTAAAACACATTTGCGCTTTATCTAATTCCAATCCTTTCAATAATTCTTATATTGTTGTTGGTGTGGAAGATCAGGATAATGAAATTACAGGGGATGATTTTTTTGACGATAGTCGAATTCAAAATTTGGTAAATGCTTATCTTGAGAACCCTCCCAAAATTCAATATGAAAATGTGCCATTTCCTAATTTGCCAAAAGACAAAGTAGTAGGTTTAGTAACTATTAAGCCCAAGTCAAAAATTTCATCTTTTAAAAAAAATATTCATACTATTCCTGCTCAAACCGTTTTTGTTAGAAGAGGGAGCAATTCCATCCCAACCGAAGACAAAATACCTTATTCTAAACAAAATGTTGAAACGATAATTAGCATTGAAAACAATTCTCGAAATAGCATAGGCTATACACTAGATGGTGTTATTGATTTTGTCCATAATCGACACAAAAACATGTTTTCAAAATATAAGGTTTTCAAAGAATTATTTGTGATTTGTTGGGCAGGCATTCCTAAAAAAGTTCGGGATAAAACCTATTTTAGTCGAGTAGATATAGAGCTAATTAATGAACAGGTAAAATTATTTTATTCGACACAAGATGAAGTTGAAATTATGTATGATGAAAACACTTTCACCATAGTTGAATACCTTCCGCTTGGGCTCAATGATAAAACCAGTTATTATCCTTTAGAGCAACAAAAAATTTCATTTTATGATAATGGTTATTATAAAATTGAAACCGAAATGCTATTTGAACCACCACAATACAATAGAAAAGTATTGCATCATATTTATAATTCAAATTTATCATTATTAAATAAATTGATTAAAGGAATAGAGCTTTCGGATAGGGAAAATATAGATCTAGAAAATTTAGCCTCAACCTTTATGATTTGTTATCTCAATGGATTTGATGATGCTAAACAAAAATTAATAGAAGCCAAATCATTAATTAAATCATACAATAATGATTTGGCCTATACTAACTTCAAAGAAGTAATGCGGGTATTAAGAAAAATAAAATACGGGGGTAAATAATTTCTTAATTTTAACTTATTTCAGAAATTCTTAAGGTATTCACCATTCCTTTATCTACTACTGGCATTGCCGCAAGATTAATTAGAATATCTCCTTTTTTTACATAACCCTTTTCTTTTGCAATAAGGTTAATATCATCTACGGTATCATCTGTACTAACAAATTTATCATAAAGGAAAGCATTTACACCCCAAAGCAGATTAAGTTGAGTTAATATTCTTTTATTTGATGTGTACACTAAAATATGTGCCGATGGGCGCCAAGCAGAAATTTGAAAAGCAGTGTAACCACTATTTGTTAAAGTACAAATTGCTTTTGCTTTAATATCGTTTGCCATAATAGCCGCATGGTAGCATATAGATTTTGTAATAAATCTTTTTGTTCTAACATGAGGTGGGTTTTGCGGAACGGTAATTAAGGGCGAATCTTCAACTGCTTCAATAATTTGAGTCATTTTTTCAATAACTTGAACGGGATAGTTTCCTACCGAAGTTTCTCCAGAAAGCATTACTGCATCGGCTCCATCCATCACCGAGTTGGCAACGTCGTTTACCTCTGCACGAGTAGGTGTTAAACTAGTGATCATGGTTTCCATCATTTGGGTAGCCACAATAACCGGAATTCGAGCTGTTTTTGCTCTGTGAATTAATTTCTTTTGAATTAACGGCACTTCGTGAGCTGGTATTTCTACACCTAGGTCACCACGAGCCACCATTAAACCATCACAAAAAGCAACAATTTTATCAATGTTTTCTACTGCTTCTGGTTTTTCTATTTTAGCAATAATTGGAATTTTATGATCTGAGTGTTTTGCAATTAAATCTTGTAATTCTTCTAAATCGGCAGGAGTTCTTACAAATGAAAGCGCAATCCAATCTACTTGTTGCTCAATTGCAAATAGTGCGTCTTTGACATCTTTTTTGGTTAAAGCTGGTAATGAAACTTTTGTGTTTGGGAGGTTAACACCTTTTTTAGATTTTAAAGGACCGCCCTGAATTACTTTACATTTAACTTCAGTTGAACCGTTAGTTTCTAATGCTTCAAACATTAATTTTCCGTCATCCAATAGAATTTTTTCTCCTGGTTTTACATCTCTAGGAAATTCTATATAATTCATGTAAACTCTGTCTTTTGTTCCCGGAACATCTTCTGCAGTTTGAAAAGTAATTATATCTCCAGGATTCACAACAACATCTTCTTTCATTACTCCAACACGAAGTTTAGGACCTTGTAAATCGGCTAAGATTGCTGTTGTATACCCACATTCTTGGTTTAATTCACGAATGATATCAATTCGCTCTTTTACATCATTATAATCGGCATGAGAAAAATTAATACGAAATACATTTACTCCTGCATCAATCATTTCTTTAATCACTTCTTTCGAACTACAAGCTGGACCTAGAGTGGCTACAATTTTAGTCTTTTTTCTAGTTGGCATCATTTAAAAAATTAAATTATTTTTTGATTTTATATTTTCTTTAGCAAGACTATATACTAGTTTAATTGCTTCTATTTTACTTATTTTTGAAATTACTTTATCTAGATCAATTTCGCTTTCTGCATTTTCAATTTTAATAAAGAAATCTACTTTTTTATACTCTGGTAATAAATAAGTTGTTGTAGAAAATGAACTTTTTGTGTTCGAAAATAAATCGATGTTTGAATCAATTTCATTGGTTTCTACTACTTTTTTATTTTCAACTAAATCCCACAATACTAGTTTTTGCTCGTCATCAAATGTAAATCTAGTAAATGAGGTTTTAACTTTTTTAACTTGAGTCCCAATATCAAATTTGTTTTTAGACAAACTAATTCCGAGCTCCCGATTTAAATAATAAGCCAATCGATAATCTTCTAATGAAGTATGAATAGCAATTACATAATAATCGTTTTCTTCAAAATCTTCAATATTTATTTTATGAACAGCCATTTGTTGCCAAAATAAGTTGTAAATATAGTATTATTAGAAACTCAAAATGCTTATGCCATGTTAGATTAACGTTATTTTATGAACGAAAACGTTATAGTTTTTTATTGATTTATTTCAAATAGAGTTAATTTTTTTTTGAAATGCGAAATAGGCTCTTTTGGAAGCAATTTCTTCTGCTTTCTTCTTGGAAGTTGCTCTCGATTTAGCTACTACTTTATCATCAATACTTAATTTTACACCAAAGAAACGTTCTCCATCAATTCCATTGTCTTCAAAAACATCATAATAAAAATGTTTTTTTTCTTTTTGACACCATTCAATAACCAAACTTTTATAACTAATTACCTTTCCTTCCAATCGTGCAATATCCACATACGGAATAATTACTCTTTTATAAATAAATTGCTCGCACCCTTGATAGCCTTTATCTAAGAAAATAGCACCCACCAAAGCTTCAAATAAATTTCCATGAATGTTTTCGCCAAAATGTTGAGGAGGCACTTTGCTTTCAACAAACTCAATCAGATTTAGGTCTCTTCCTAATTCATTTAAATGGTCTCGGCTTACAATCTTTGAGCGCATTTTTGTCAAATAACCTTCATCTCCTGTGGGAACTTCTTTATAAAGATGGGATGCAATTACTGCACTAAGCATGGCATCTCCAAGAAATTCCAAGCGCTCGTAGTTTATTGGTAAACCCTTTTCATCAATAAGATTTGACGAACGGTGGGTAAAAGCTTTTTGGTAATATTTTAAGTTTTGAGGTTTGAATCCTATAATATTTTCAACGGATGCAAAAAAATTCCCGCCTGCTGTAGGACGGGAATTTGTTGAAAATATTTTAGAAAGAAATCGCATGAAATCTTAGTCTTCTAATTTTTTAAATAAAACACAAGCATTATGTCCGCCAAATCCAAATGTATTGCTCATAGCAACTTTAATATCTCTTTTTTGAGGAACATTAAGTGTTAAATTTAAAGACGGATCAATGTTTTCGTCTACCACAGTATGGTTAATTGTTGGAGGAACAATTCCGTATTTCATAGCTAAAATTACTGCAATAGCTTCTACAGCACCTGCAGCACCAAGTAAATGACCTGTCATGGATTTAGTAGAATTGATATTGATGTTTTTAGCATGATTTCCAAAAACGTGACTGATAGCTTTTAATTCTGCAACATCCCCAAGAGGAGTTGAAGTTCCGTGTGTATTGATGTGATCCACCATTTCGGGAGCTATTCCGGCATCTCTAAGCGTGTTTTCCATTACAGCAATTACACCAATTCCTTCTGGGTGTGGTGCTGTAAGATGGTAAGCATCCGAAGACATTCCGCCACCACCAATTTCACAATATATTTTAGCCCCACGTGCTTTTGCATGTTCGTATTCTTCTAAAATGATTGCTCCAGAACCTTCGCCTAATACAAATCCATCACGGTTTGCATCAAATGGTCTTGAGGCCGTTTCCGGACTTTCATTTCGAGTTGACAAGGCATGCATGGAATTAAATCCTCCCATACCAGCAATTGTTACTGCGGCTTCAGATCCACCGGTAATAATTACATCACACATTCCTAAACGGATGTAGTTAAAGGCATCAATCATTGCATTTGCAGAAGAGGCACATGCAGAAACCGTAGTATAGTTTGGCCCCATAAACCCATTTCTCATCGAAATATGAGCGGGTGCAATATCGGCAATCATTTTTGGGATAAAGAAAGGGTTGAATTTTGGAGTTCCATCGCCTTTGGCGTAATATAAAACTTCTTCTTGAAAAGTTTCTAAACCACCAATTCCTGCTCCCCAAATTACACCTACTCTGTTTTTGTTTACATTATCATTTGTAATCCCAGCATCTTTGATGGCCTCGTCACTTGATGCAATAGCATAATGTGAGAATTTATCTAATCGGCGGGATTCTTTACGATCCATATAATCTTCAATGTTGAAGTTTTTTACTTCGCAAGCAAATTTGGTTTTATGCTTTTCAGTATCGTAATAAGTTATTGGTGCAGCACCGCTTTTTCCATTAATCAATCCATCCCAATATTCCTGGATAGAATTTCCAATAGGAGTTAGCGCTCCAAGGCCAGTTACAACAACACGCTTTAATTGCATATAATTATTTTAATAGTATTTTAAATAAATAATACCCCGTTTTCTTTATCATAATGCTTAAAGAGACAAGGGTATTCCAATATTTGGTGATTGAAATTCAATCAAAAATAGTTAAATTTTTTAATAATAATTAAAAACCCGCATACATTATTGGTATACGGGTTTTAGTTTTATTATTTTTTTGCTTCTTCAATATATGAAATAGCTTGACCTACAGTAGAAATGTTTTCTGCTTGATCGTCTGGAATTTGAATATCAAATTCTTTTTCGAACTCCATAATAAGCTCAACAGTGTCTAATGAATCAGCTCCTAAATCATTTGTGAAGCTTGCTTCTGTTACAACTTCATTCTCGTCAACGCCTAATTTGTCTACGATAATCGCTTTTACTCTTGATGCAATGTCTGACATAATCTTTAATTTTAAAATTTAAATTGTTGGCAAAAATAAAAAACTTTATTTTAATACCACCTTTTTAGTTAATAAATAATGGCAACGAAATTATAAAAATTATTTTAAATCGACTCATTTTATGTTATTTATTCTTCTTTTTTTGATTTCAGATAATGTATTTTTGCAGAATAGAAAGTATCTAAAATGAAAAAAATTATACTCTTTGCTTCGGGCTCCGGAACCAATGCTGAAAAAATTATTAAGCACTGTCAAGAAAAAAATTCAATTGAGGTGATTCGGGTATACACTAATAATCCAGCGGCTAAAGTTATTGAACGTGCAAATAACTTGAATGTTCCTTCAGTAGTTTTTTCGAGAAGCGAATTAAATGAAGGTCAAATTTTAGATAAAATCATACAAGATGCCCCTGATTTAATTGTTTTGGCTGGATTTTTATGGAAATTTCCTGAATCGATAATTAAGGTATTTCCTAATAAAATAATCAATATTCATCCTGCATTATTGCCAAAATACGGAGGCAAAGGAATGTACGGAATGCATGTGCATCAAGCAGTTATAGAAAATAAAGAAAAAGAAACCGGAATCACCATTCATTATGTAAATGAAAATTATGATGAAGGAGCTATTATTTTTCAAGAATCAGTTGGAATAGAAGATTGTAAATCAGCCGAAGAGATAGCCGAAAAAATACATATTTTGGAGCATTACTATTTTCCAGAAACAATAGAACGATTGTTAGTGAATTAAACTTTCAAAATCCAAGCTATCTAACTATCCAAAAAGTCCAATAATCTAATTGTTCAAATGAACCACCAAGTACATATTTATACCGACGGAGCTGCCAAGGGGAATCCTGGTAACGGGGGTTATGGTGTGGTTATGGAATTAGTAGGGACTTCTCATAAAAAAGAAATTTACGAAGGATTTAGACTCACTACTAATAATAGAATGGAATTATTAGCGGTAATCGTGGGATTAGAAAAATTAAAAACACCCAACATGAAGGTGTTGATTGTATCCGACTCTAAATATGTTGTTGATTCTGTCGAAAAAAAATGGGTCTTAGGATGGGAAAAGAAAGGTTTTGCTAATCGAAAGAATGCCGATTTATGGACCCGATTTTTAAAAGTTTACCGCAAACACCAAGTTGATTTTAAATGGATTAAAGGGCATAATAACCACCCACAAAATGAACGTTGTGACGAACTTGCGGTTTATGCTTCTGGTTTAAAAGACTTGTCGGTAGATGTTTTTTATGAAAAAGAAGAAGAAAAACTTCTGTAGCCTTATTTATTATTAAGCTTCAATAAGTCGTTGTACTCTTCTAATAAACGCAGGTACTTATTTTTCCAATATTCCTCAGAATGTTTCTCCGTTTGACCACTAAAAGAGGGCTCAATAACATCAATATAAGAAGGTCTTATCTCTTTAATCTCCAGACTAAAATTATAGTGAATTATTTTTTCTAGTTGTAAAACTACATCCAAAGACACACTTGGATTTTCAAACATGAGATATACCCATCTTCTACTTTTACCTAATCTTTTCGCTAATTCAGTTATTGAAAATCCACTTTTGTAAACTGCTCTTTTAATTATTTCTCCTCGATGTTGCATCTTACAAATATTTACTAATTACTGAGAAACATATTGCATTATTAATACACAATACCGAGCAATTAAGATTGAAATTTGTGTATAAGTGTGAAGTACTAACAAAGATATTGAATAATAACCTATTCAATGTTGTTTATTCTCTTTATTTACAGAATTAAATTAAAAGTTGTTTTAGAAATTAACTTTTATTCTTTAAACTTTTAAACTTCTAAACTAAAACCTATCTTTGCATCTTTAATTTTTGAAACCCCATGAACAAACTATTAATAGTAGGAACCGTTGCTTTTGATGCGATTGAAACACCATTTGGTAAAACAGATAAAATACTAGGTGGAGCCGCAACCTACATAGGATTGTCTGCGTCACATTTTAATGTAAAATCGGCAATTGTATCGGTTGTAGGAGAAGATTTTCCACAAAGCCATTTGGATTTATTGACCTCTAGAAACATTGATATTTCGGGAATCGAAATTGTAAAAGGAGGGAAAACTTTCTTTTGGAGTGGTAAATACCATAATGATTTAAATTCTAGAGACACTTTAATTACAGAACTTAATGTTCTAGCTGATTTTAACCCAATTGTACCAAATGACTTTAAGGATGCCGATGTAGTGATGTTGGGTAATTTACATCCGTTAGTTCAAACCGGAGTTTTAAATCAAATGACTTCTACACCGAAATTGGTAGTTTTAGATACAATGAATTTTTGGATGGATTGTGCGCTACCAGAATTACTAGATGTAATTAAACGCGTAGATGTAATTACCATAAATGATGAAGAAGCCCGTCAACTTTCGGGCGAATATTCCTTAGTTAAAGCAGCTGCGAAGATTCATACAATGGGTCCGAAATATGTAGTCATTAAGAAAGGCGAGCACGGCGCTTTATTATTCCATAATAAAGAAGTATTCTTTGCTCCAGCATTACCATTAGAAGAAGTATTTGATCCAACAGGGGCTGGAGACACTTTTGCAGGTGGATTTTCGGGATATATTGCGCAAAGCGAAAACATTTCATTCAGTAATATGAAAAACGCAATTATTCAAGGATCAAACCTAGCTTCTTTTTGCGTAGAAAAATTTGGAACCGAAAGAATGGAATCGTTAAATAAGTCGGAAGTTCAAGAAAGATTAAAACAATTTAAATCTTTAACGCAATTTGATATAGAATTATAATAAATTTATGCCTCGAAATCTCGGGGCATTTTTTATTACTAAATTTGCATTATAATAAACAACACAACAACTGAGTCGCTTACTATCACTTGTAGGTGAATCAGAATTAAACTACAAATACAATGAGTGACGCAATCAAACACGAATGTGGTATTGCCCTTTTAAGATTAAAAAAACCGTTAGAATTCTATAAAGAAAAATACGGCTCTGCATTCTACGGAATACAAAAAATGTATCTCCTAATGGAAAAACAACACAACCGAGGTCAAGATGGCGCTGGGTTTGCTTCCATAAAACTTGATGTTCAACCCGGTGAACGGTATATCAGTAGAGTTCGATCTAATGATGCACAACCCATTCAAGATGTTTTTGCTCAAATAAACGATCGTATTAATAATGAGATGGCTTCACATCCTGAATATGCAGACAATGTAGCTCTTCAAAAAGCCAATTTGCCTTACATAGGAGAGTTGTTTCTTGGCCATGTTCGTTACGGTACGTTTGGAAAAAATAATATAGAAAGCGTTCACCCTTTTTTACGACAAAACAATTGGATGCACCGGAATCTTATTGTAGCCGGAAATTTCAACATGACGAATGTGAAAGAGCTTTTTAATAGCTTAGTTGAATTAGGGCAACATCCAAAAGAAATGGCTGATACGGTTACGGTGATGGAGAAAATAGGACACTTTTTAGATGAAGAAGTTACCGATTTATATTTAGAATGTAAAAACAACGGCTTAACAAAAAGAGAAGCTTCTCCTGTAATTGCTGAGAAATTAGATATTGCCAAAATATTAAAACGTGCATCACGAGGATGGGATGGTGGCTATGCAATGGCTGGTTTACTGGGTCATGGCGACGCTTTTGTTTTAAGAGATCCGGCCGGAATTCGTCCTGCTTATTTTCATGAAGACGACGAAGTAGTAGTCGTTGCTTCAGAAAGAGCGGTAATTCAAACGGTTTTTAATGTTTCCTTTGAAGATGTAGTGGAACTAGAGCCAGGAAGTGCATTAATCATTAAAAAAGATAACACCGTTTCTGTTAAAGAAATAAACACCCCTACAGTTAAAAAAGCCTGTTCCTTTGAACGCATTTATTTTTCAAGAGGAAGTGACGCAGAAATTTATCAAGAACGAAAAAATCTCGGAAAACTAATACTTCCAGATGTATTGGAGGCTATTGATGATGATACCGACAACACCGTTTTTTCTTATATTCCAAACACTGCCGAAACTTCTTTTTATGGAATGGTAGAGGCGGCTAATGATTTTTTAAACCAAAGAAAAAATCAGTTTATTTTAAATAATAGAAAAACACTCACAAAAGAAGGGTTAGAAGAAATTTTGTCGGTTAAAATTAGAACCGAAAAAGTAGCTATAAAAGATGCTAAATTAAGAACTTTCATCACCGAAGACAGCAGCCGTGACGATTTGGTTGCACACGTATATGATGTTACTTATGGGGTGATTAAGCCAACAGATAATTTGGTAATTATTGACGATAGTATTGTGAGAGGAACTACTTTAAAAATGAGTATCCTTAAAATGATGGATCGATTACAACCTAAAAGAATTGTAGTCGTTTCTTCTGCTCCGCAAATAAGATATCCAGATTGTTATGGTATTGATATGGCAAAATTGGAAGGATTAATTGCCTTTCAAGCGGCTTTGGCTTTGCTTAAAGAACGAAATTTATATCATATTGTTGATGAGGTGTATGCTAAATGCAAAGAGCAAGAAAACTTACCTGATTCAGAAGTAGTAAATTATGTTACCAAAATATACGAGCCATTCACCGATAGGGAATTGTCCGATAAAATAGCACAATTACTAACTATAGAAACGATTAAAGCTGAGGTTAAGATCATTTTCCAAAGCATTGATAAATTGCATGAAGCATGTCCTAAAAACCTTGGAGATTGGTACTTTACAGGAGATTATCCAACACCAGGAGGAAATCGTGTAGTTGGTCGAGCATTTATGAATTTTTACGAAGGAAAAAACGACAGAGCATATTAAAATCTACAATAAAGTGCATTTCAACGATTTTTACTGTCGTTGAACAATTTTATTTTGACAACAAATCCAGGTGGGCTTATATTTGTACCACCATGAGATTAGTAGGTTAAGTTTATGGTAGATTTGGGGCAAAAAGGGGGAAAGCAATTTCCCCCTTTTTATTTAATAAAAGCGCTGTTTTGTTTTTAAAATTGGCTCTTCTAATGGCGATTTTATTTTTACCACTTCGTTGATGTTGTCATTTGGGATGGTCATTGAAAGTACATAATGTTTGATTTTCCAGGTATTGTTAATCTTAACAACTACCCCCGACCCTCTACAAATTTTCATTTGTGTATCTAGTAATTCGTCAAACCAAGCCATTTTTTTGTCTGCCGAAAAATATATATGTCTTTCTATTGGTGTGAAATTCCATGCCTTTCCTTTATCAAAGTAGGGTTTAGCAAATGCTTCAAATTGTGTTTTGTTCCAATTTTCGGTGGCATCGGTGCCAATAAAAATTCCATCCTCAGATAAAGCCGAGAAATAATCTTTAAAATTTGCTGCCGCTGCCGCTTTATGCCAATTGTTTAATAAGGTGTCTATTTCAGCATTCTCTTGACTATAAACTGGGATAATAGCAAGGAATAAAATTGTGATAAGGATTTTTTTCATGTTAGAATTATTTTTGAGTTAAACAGAATAAGAAATTGTTACTATTTTAAAATTTCAATATGCGCTCGGTGTAGTTTTATTTTACCTTCTTTTTCTAGGGCTTTTAATAGTCTCGAAATCACCACACGCGAAGAATTTAAATCGTAAGCAATATCTTGGTGGGTGGTATTTATTTCTTGAGATCCATTAATTTTTGACTTTTCTATTAGATAGTTTATTAAACGTTCATCCATATTCATAAACGCCAAACTATCAATTGCATTGAGCATTTCTTTCAATCGATTGTTGTAGCTATTAAAGACATAGTTGCGCCACGATTTGTACTTCCCCAACCATAATTCCATGTACATTACAGGAATCATCACTACCTTACCGTTGGTTTCTGCTACTGCTTTTATTTCGCTTTTGGTTTCACCAATACAGCATGTCATCGACATGGAGCAGGTATCTCCTTTTTCTATAAAATAAAGTAGCAATTCGCCTTCGTCAAAATCTTCGCGCAATATTTTAATTGCACCTGAAAGTAATAATGGCATTTTTAAGATTTTATCTCCAAAGTCAATAATTACATCCCCTTCATTAAATTCTTTTACTGTAGCTACTTGCTCAATTTCGTTTAATAAAGCTTCTTCAAAAATGGATCCGTAGGTTTGATGTAAAAGTTCTCTCATGTTTATTTGAAATGAATTGGTGTTTAAAATGACTTTTTTTATAATAAACTCAAGGGTTCTTATTATAATTAAAGGCCGCCATTACTGACAGCCTTTTTCTTTTTTAGATTGTAAAATTAGTTTACAATAATTTTTTTAGTTTCTTTTTGGTTTGTATCCGTAGTCACTTCAACAAAATAAGTTCCGCTACCCACTTCCTTTAAATTCATAACTTCTGAATAATTGGAAGAAGAATATTTTTCATTTTTGATTACTCTACCTAGCATATCAACCAATTGAATTTGTTTGATATAATTATTTGAATTCAATTGAATTGTAATAACTTCATGAGCAGGGTTAGGATATACTGCCAAATTAGTGCTTGCAAATTCATTCGATGCAAGTAAAGCTACAAATTCGGTATTGAACGTATTGGTAATTATTGCAGGGTTGTAATCAAAGTAGATGGCTGCCGTATTTGGAATAATATCACCTAATGCATAACCAGGTTTAGGTTTAATTTGAAAAGTTACATATCCTTTTCCAATTGATGTATTTGCAATTGAAACCGGTAACATAATGTTATCAAATTTCCAGTTAAGTGTATTTCCTACTCGATCAAGAATATAAGAATGACTAGAGCTAAGGGTTCTTAATGTAGTTTCATCTAATTTTGAATCTAATACGTCATTAATTCGAACATTGATAGCACTTGCTGTTCCGGTGTTTTCAAATCTAATGGTATACGTTAAGTAGTCATTAGATGTGAAGGAGCTGTAAAGAATTTTTTCCCCGTGTGACTCCATTTTATCATTTGGATCGTAGGCATTCACAATAATTTGAGATAGACTACTTGTATTATTTAAAGGTACCACATCTCCTGCAATTGGGTTAATTGTAACTGTGTTAGTAAGCAATTGTCCTGCAGTAACTGTAGGTATTGTAGGGATCTGCATAAAAACAGAAATAATACGCACTTCAAAAGGAGCTAAATTTGTAAAGTTATAACTAAATCCATTAGCTAGTAGGGTAGCACCAGCTTGAGAAACAGAGGTGATAGTAACATTTGGATCTTTAACAAAATTGATACTTCCTGAATCTATATTTTGGTTGCCAAGATTGGTATAGATTATTTTGTTTTCATAAATAAATCCTGGTCTTGGGGCATTTACAGGAACCAATGTAGTGACTAAATCAGTATAGCTTTGGGCAACTGTAATTGGGAAATTATAAGTAATCATTCCAGCACCCACAACAACATTCACATTGTTGTAGGCAGCAGTTGAGATGTTATAAAGACCTGCATAAGCTGTATCTATTGAGTAACTTAAATCATACGAGTTGGTACTATTGGTGTCATATATATTATATACTCCGGTAGGGCTTGTAATATTATGTGTAATTCCATTATTATTCACTTCATATTGAAATTGGCCTAACGGGAAATTTTGCTCTCCAACATCTTTTGTTCCGCTATTGTTTAGATCTAAAAAGGCATTTAATCTTAGTCCACTACAATTTATTCCACCGGTAGTTGAGCTAGAAATTTCAGTAATTTTTATATATCCTGGTTGGTTACTGTAATTAGTAACCATAATTAGATAATATTGACCTGCTTGTGCATTTGAAATTACTGGGTATTCTACATTATTTCCTGAAAAACTACAACTTACCACATAGTTTGGAGTAATTTGTCCATTACATGGAGTAGTTGGATGTGTATAAGGACCTAAAACTACATAATCTACATCTAGATTATTCAAGCTAAAATTAATGTCGTTGCTTTGTTGAATCATTAAATTTATAGTACCTGATTGGCTAATTGGCATTACAAACCAAGTAGGATTTGGCGTTGAGCCTAAACAACCTAATGCTCCAGTAGAAGGCAAATTGGTAGTGTTTGGGAACGGAATTCCTAGTGAAGAACACAATGAATTTGCTTGGCTACAAACCGATGCATTATTGCAATTTGGATAAGTTCTTAAATTAACCGTATAGATCATATCACAACCGTTTGCTATAATTTCTCGGATGTAAATGGTGATAGTAGTAGGTTGAACATTAACTGTATAAACACTTGGATTAGCAATTGCATTTGTTCCTGCCTCAGCGTTTTGTTGAGTAGCAAAATACTGAAGCGAACTTTGACTATTTATTTGCGATTGAACCGAAGTTAAATTAAAAACTATTGATCCATTACTGTCGTCGTCACATTGCTCCATTTGCTGCAATGGGGTTTGACTGTATTGAAATGCAGTTACATTGATGTAGAAAACTGTAGTAAAATATTGCCCCGGAACATTGTTGTAAGAAACTCTTCCATAAATAGCAGTATTTCCTATACCAGCACAAAATGGTGATGAAAGCGGATTCACATTACCTTCTGCTTCATTTGGAGAGGCATGATACGTAATGGTATAATCATTAGGATTCATGGTCCCAATAATATCGTCATTATTATCGGTTAAATTAAAACAAGCTTGATTGGTATCGGTACAACTTGAAAACCCTTGAGGTTGACCAAATTGTGGAGCACATGCTAAGGTTGCAAAAGTAGATGGAGAAGACCAAGCACTATATTGAGTTCCGGTAGCACTATTTGAACAAGCTTTTCTTACATATACTAAATAGCCTGTAGCACAATTTAATCCTGTAATTACAAAAGGATTTACTGCTGCAACAATTCCTTGTGTTGGTATTGGAGAACCAGGAGGCACAATCGCAATTTCATAATTATTAGATGTTGTTGAACCTGTATTGGACCAGCCAATTGTAGCACTGGTTTGTGATATATTTCCAACTGTTACAGCTGTTGGCGGTAAGCAATCAATCGTAGGACAATTAGTAATTAATTGCACATTAATAGTACCAACTGAAGAACAACCGGTAATAGTATTGGTTACATTATAGTAATAGTTAATGGTAGGAGTAGTAGTCATGCTATATACACAGCTCGGATTTGAAATTGGATTGCTGTTGTTTTGCGCATTTGCCTGCGTGTAAAAAAAAGTGACTCCTAAATTCGGATTGTTAATTGTGATAGAAGGAATAAGTTGTGTTAAATCCCAGCATTGTTGGTTGTAGCAAAATGTTGTGGTAAGAGTTGATGCCGTTGGCACCGGATTAATTATAAGTCCTAAAGTTGTTGTTGAGAAGTTGCTTGGGTTATTAAATTCGGTAACTCTTACAAATAAAATTTGACTAGAAACAGAGCATAAATAAGGACTAGACAAAGAATTGCTATTTGCAATCGCATCAGTTTGACTCAAATGATAGCTTACAGAATACATGTTTGGCGATAAGTTTCCTAGTATTTCTGCGTTTTTACTTAACAAATTAAAACTTTCTATTCCATCATTATTTGAATCACATAATGTGTAATTTGAAGGGGTATTAATTTGAGACTGAGCAAAGGCCATCTGCAAAAAAATAAAAAATATAAGTAGTAAAAATTTCTTCATGTTTTATTGATTTGGTAAATAATTTAGCGCAAGTTACATTTTTTTCAATGATTTGTAATAAATAAATCCCTTAAGTGATAAAATAAGTAAACCAATACCCCAACGATTAGTTCAGTTCGGTATTTAATTAGAAACTTTTTCATTTTTTTATTTAGTCGAAAATTGATCCAAAAGCAACGCCAACGGCCAATCCTGTGGCAATTCCCAGCGAGTGATTTCCGATTTTATTTCCATAAATAACACCCATTACAACACCAAGTGCAGCCCCAATGCCAATTCCGTTTCCTGAATTGTTTTTCTTTTCATTCATGGTAAAGTAATTAGCAACTATTACTTATCATTCAAGCCAATTGCGTAACCAAATAGTCCAGCTACTAGGGCAAGATGAATAATTAAAACTGCTTTTTGCAACCAGAAGTTGTTTAATTGTGTATTTATGAGGATGATTTAACCCAAAAAGTAACATCAACGAATCGAAAAACAGGTTTTTTAAGAGCAATGAATTGGTTCATGAAGTTTTAGAAAGCCACAAACCTCGATTAAGCATTTTGGTTGGTTGAGACGAGATTAAAATAAAAAAGCCAGTTTTTAAACTGGCTTTTTCGATGAAAATCAAATAAAACTACTTAACAACCAACTTCTTTGTAATTCCTTCTGATGTTTTTACAAAATAAATACCCGAAACTAATTTTGAGGTATTTATAGTTAACGCTTCTTTTTCTGAAAGAATTAATTTTCCAGTTACATCATACAATTCTATATTTGCCATTCTATTGAAATAAACTAATTCTGAATTTGAGGAAGGATTTGGGAAAATCACAAATGTTTTTGATTCTGCATTAAAATCCGAAGAAGATAAATTGTTTTCATCCACTTCATAAATTGTAATAGTTCCACTAATTTCATTCGCTACTAAAATATAACCTTTACCTGTAGGGCTATTTGAAGGAGCTATATATGTAATTCCTTCTGGGCCATGGTCTCCAGAATAAGCTGATGTGCTTCTAGAATTTTTATAATCAACAAAAACAGGATTATTAGGATTTGTAATATTATAAACCATAACACCTCCAACACGCTCTAAAGAAACAAATGCAAATGTTTCAGTTGCAATTTGAGCAATAGTTACACCCTCTGGCTCTGGCCCTTTAGCACGACTTCTTCCTTTTGGAGTATTATTTTCATGATCTGCATTAAAAAGTGTTGGTAAATTTGCTGCTGTATAACGTTCAAAATCGTCTCCACTATCAAAAACTATCTGCTTTGTTGCGGTATTGAAAATTGAAAACGAACGTGTTCCCACACAATTAATAGTTTCAAATTCTGCATCAGCATCCGTGTTTCCATTTAAATTTGTTACACGGAATCTACCTAAGTTATGATTTTGTTTTAAAACTGATGCATTCGGAAAATTGGTAGCATCTAATGTATAAGTTACTGCACCAACAGCAACTCTTTCAGTAAAAGTACCATATTCTTTTTCGTCGCCTTCGTTTGCTGTAACTAAATATGTTGTTCCTGCAACTGTATAACTTGCAACTCCATCTGGAATAAAAAACGCTTGAATAGGCCAATTCGCAATTAAAACCTGACCATTGTTATCTGAAACATCAAATCCATTTCCTGGTAAACTAATGTCTTTAGTTCCTAATGCCCAAATATCTGAAATAGTGTTACTTGTTAAATTAATTTCAGCAATGGCATTATTTTCTTGTAAAGTAATCCATGCTTTTTGAGAATCAGAGCTTATTGTAATGTACTCTGGTTCAAAATCTTGAGATAAAGTACTTGTTAACTTTAGCTTTCTTACACCTGAAGCAATTAATGCAGCTTCTTGAGCATTGTAAGCCGTAAATAATAAGGTGGTTACATTGGACTGCGATAAGGTTGCAATTCCACCTGAAATATCAATAATACTTACCGAACCTTCAGGATCAACGGAATAATCTACATTTGGCTGACCTTCATTAGCCGTCATTACTTTTGTTCCATCTGGAGAAAAAGTAATCATATCGGGAAGTGCTCCAACTGAAACTTGTTTTAAAAAAGTTCCATTGGTATCAAAAAACAACACTGAACCATTTAAAGTTTCATCTGCATTTGGTGAAGCTACTGCTACAATTCCGTTTTTAACCGCCACACTTGTAACACCACCGTATGGATTAATATTTACAGAAGTAATAACGGAAGGAGTTGTTGGATTAGAAAAATCGATAATATCTAAAAATCCTGCTACCGCACTAGTGGAAAATAAACGTTGTGAAGCGGTATCGTGAACTACAATCTCACAAGTGCTAGAACTCGATCCAGAAGGATCGAAGCTTCCTATGTAATTCAATTCAATTTGGTTACTTGGCGATGGAGCCTGGCTATCATTGTCAACAATATAAATAGTTGCTGTAGTTGTACCAGTAATTGAAATTCCTGAAGCATTTTCTAAACTCAAAACAAAATATTCTGAATGTTGTTCTTCTAAACTGTCATCTAAAATTGGAATCGTAATAGTTTGTGTAACCGATGAAGAACCTGTTATTGAAATAGTTTGTGTAGTTAACGTAAAGTCAGAATTACCTGCCGTACTAAAAGGAGCTGACTTTACTACTAAATCTACCGAACTAACTGCTGGATTAGCAATGTTTAAAATTAATGATAAGATTCCATGATTTTCATTTACTTTAATAAAGTTTGAAGCAAAAGAAATACTTGGACTTGCAGTTGTAAAAACACCTGATTGTATTGCTGTAATTCCGTTATTACTTAAATCTTCTATTGTATTTGCTAATAAAGCTACATAATATGTTTGATTAAGAGCTAAAGTTGAAAGAGGTGATACAGAAATTACATTTCCTGAAATAGTTGCATCAAAAGGAACAATTGTTCCAGTTGCGTTATTCAAACGTAATTCAACTACTGCATCAACATTACTATTATCAATTGCACTGTTATCTGCTAATCGAATGGCTTCGTTAAAAGAAATAGTTGGTATAATATTGGTAGCAACATTAGTAGCATTGTTTACAGGTGAAAATGTGGCTACAGGAGCAATGATATCTGGACCAACAAAAGTTGTTCCTTCTAAAGTAAAATTATCAAATCTATTATTTCCTGCGGTTCCACCTGTACCTTGTTGAAATTCTACTTTTAATTTAAAATTAGGATTGTTATCTGTTGCGTCAATTCCAGAAAAATCTAAAGTAGCTAAAGCTGGATCTCCATTATTAGGAATTACATTTGAAAAGGAAATATAATTAGTTCCATCAATTGAATAAGACCAAACCTGAGTTCCTGCTCCTGAACTCGAACGACGTGTTGCAAATTTTACAATACAATTTTCATAACCTGTAGTTGGCAATGCAAATACTAAAGCTCCTCCAATAGGATCATTAAATCGTAAATGCGTTCCTGATGCATCACTATTTCTTGCGTTTAAATTTAAAACATTAAAATTTTGTCCTGTACCACCTGCAAAATCAATTAAACTAATTCCGCCTGGTATAGCATTTAAAGTTGCCCCACCAATAGTTTGAGTAGGAGTTGTAATTGTAGCAATTGATGAACTGTTATTAAAGTTCCAATAATGAACTAATGTTTGTCCGTAGGTTGAAGAAACAAACAATACTAATACTAGCGTTAGAAATCTACTATATTTCAAAGTGTAATTTTTTTTCATTTTTGTGGTTTTTAAATACACACAAAATTGAATTAGAAAAGTTACTATTTCATTAATTTAAAAATAAAAAACAATTAAATTTGATTAGCATTTGTTTAATGAAAGTTAAGTAGTAATGATTTAATAACTCTGAAGAAATGATTTATTTTCATTTTAATAATATTAAAACCAATACAATTTTTGTAAAAGCTTTTTTACGAAGTTAGTATTTCGAAAAGTGTAATCGTATTTATTTCTTAAAAAATAAATCCTTTAACAGAAAAAATAAATAAACTAAAATTCCAACAATTAGTTCTTTTTTATATTTCAAGAGAAACTGTTTCATGATCTTTCTTTTTTTATTAAGTCAAAAATTGCCCCCACTGCAACACCAAAAGCTAAGCCCAAAGCGATACTTAAACTACGGTTTCCTGTTTTACTTCCATAAACAAGGCCAATAACAACTCCAAGAGCTGCGCCAATTCCAATTCCGTTTCCGGTTTTTTTTTGACTCGAATTCATAAAACTATCTACTTATCATTCAGTCCAATTGCAAAACCAAATAGTCCAGCTACTAGAGCAAGGTGAATGATTAAGACGGCTTTTTGCCAAGTTGGTCGGTCATTCCATTTTTGATCTGTATTAAAAGGATCAAAGGCAAGTCCAATTCCAAAAGAGGATACTGCTTGCATGTAATCATTAGCAAACAAAGACTGGTAGGCACCTAGTAAAAGAAAGCCAATGTAAATGAATTTGTTAAAAGGTGTTTTCATGATTTACAATTTAAAAATAACCATTAGTTTTCATTTACTATGATATGTTACAATAAGTAAACAATATTTATCTTTTTATAGGTTAAAACTATAAATTTGATAAGAGGTTAGCCCTTTGTTTATTCAATAATAATTTTCTTAGTTTCAATCAAGCTGTTTTCTTGGTCATAAATTTTCACAAAATAAACACCTTGCCCTTTAATTTTGTTTAGTTGGATGATATTTAGTTGAGAATTTAAAACACCATATTGAACTTCTTGACCTAATGCATTTATAATTTTATAATTACATTCAACTGTGTTTGAATTGTTTTTAAATTCAATTGTTAATTTATCTTTAGCGGGATTTGGGTAGATATTAAATAACGGGTTAATATATGTTTCATTTCCCATTATTGAATTTTTCACCCACCTTACAGAAAGACCAGTTCTAGTGTCAAAAGTAGAACTAACTACAGCACCATTAGTCCAAGTTAGTTGGAAAAAATTAGCTGCAAATGGTGCTAAATAATCTGAACACCACCAATGTCCAGTACCTGTAAGGTTCTGCCCTAAATTAGTAGTACTAACACCTCGATAACCACCGGGAAGACCTGTAAACCCACTGCTGTTAGTAGCATCTGTGTTGGGGTCTGACCAATGATTTAAACCCGCTTCTTTCATTTTGCCTCCAGCTAGACTATTGCCTCCTAAATAATTTATTATTAATAACCAATCATTAACGCTAGACACATTCCAATCTGACGGGGCTAATGACTTTCTACTTGCAATTTCTGCTGGTGTTGGAGGGCTTGACTCTGCCTGCCATATGCCTGCCACAGCATACCAATTATACATTTTTCCATAAGTGCTTCCAAGTGAAGGATCATTATTATAATAACACCAGGCACCAGTAGTTAAATTTGACCAAGCTATAGGATCAGTTATCTGAGGAATTGGGGTACCATCGGAATATTTTGAAACATTCAAATTTTCTTTCATCCATTCTTGAGTTCCAATAATAACACTGTTATAATTATTTCCATCAATATCAGTCACGCCATTTCCTGGTGCTTGACTATATGCACTTAATGTTAGCACTAAAAATATCCAAACTAATTGTTTCATTTGCTTTCATTTATTTATTATGACTTCTCAAATATAATAAACAATTTTAAAATAGTTCAACTTTTTACATGAAAAAAAGGAAATTAATTTAACGTATCTATTTAGTTATTAAAAGGTTATATAAATTTAAATCGAGCTATTAACCAACATAAAATTATCGCTTTGGGTTTTGGTGGAGGCGATGCTTAAAAAGCAAATACTGATAATTTTTTTTATTCTCCTGATTTCAATTCGTAATAACGGGATAAATTTTTCGCCCAAAAAAATAGGTATAAAAAAAGCCCTTACATTGCTGTAAAGGCTTTCTGCTTTTTGCTCCCCCTATTGGAGAAAGTTACAATTTTGATGCGATGGCAATTTACTTAACTATAAGAAAAACAATGTTTTGAGTTAAAATAATTTGTTTATATTTGAAAAAATGAAAAAAACATAAAAATGAAAACCCGAAATTCACTAATAACAGCAATTGCAATCTTTGGATTTGCAACAACTACCATGGCTCAAAATATTCGAGCTTGGGGTACTTATTACACAGGTACAGGACAAGTATGGCCGAACGGAGAAGATAGAGGGAGTTCTTGTATTACCGATGCCGCAGGCAATGTTTACATGGTTGGATTCACAAGTTCAAATTCAGGTATAGCCACAGCAGGAGCACATCAAACTGTTTATGGTGGGGGCCCTATCAGCTTTGGTACGGGAGGTTATGATGCTTTTTTAGTAAAGTTTAATTCAAGTGGAGTTCGACAATGGGCTACTTATTACGGAGGCAGCGAAAATGATAAGGGAATTTCTTGCGCTCTTGACGCTTCAGGCAATGTTTACATGATTGGAACTACAACTTCCACATCAGGTATAGCCACAGCAGGAGCCCATGAAACTACAGTTAATGATGGCTTTTTAGTAAAGTTTAATTCAAGTGGAGTAAGGCAATGGGGCACTTATTTCGAAGGTACTGGTAATGCCTGCACTACAGATGCTTCCGGCAATATATACATAGTTGGATTAACAAATTCCACTTCAGGTATAGCCACAGCAGGGGCACATCAAACTGTAATGTCGGGCAGTGGTGACGCTTTTTTAGTAAAGTTTAATTCAAGCGGAGTAAAACAATGGGGTACTTATTTTGGAGGTCCTTATACTCTTGCTTCCGGAATGGAAACGGGATTATCCTGCGCGACCGATGCTTTGGGGAATGTTTATATGACGGGGCATACGCCCTCCACTTCTGGCATTGCCACGGCAGGGGCTCATCAAACTATTTATGGCGGAAGTTCTACTGATGCTTTTTTAGTAAAGTTTAACTCAAGTGGAGTAATACAATGGGGTACTTATTATGGCGGTGCAGGGGTAGATATAGGATATTCGTGCGCTACCGATGCATCAGGAAACGTCTACATGGTGGGAGACGCACAACAACAAAATTTGCCTGCTTCAGGCATATCCACAATAGGAGCGCATCAAAGTGCTTATGGTGGTGGTTATAGTGATGGGTTCTTAGTAAAGTTTGATTCTAATGGTCTAAGGCAATGGGGAACATATTATGGTGGTAGCTTATTAGATGTTTCATTTTCATGCGCTACCGATGCATCAGGCAATGTTTACATGTCGGGTAATACACAATCTCCTAATGGTATAGCTACATCTGGAGCACATCAAACTACATTTGATGACGCGTTTTTAGTCAGTTTTAACCCAAGCGGAGTAAGACAAAGCGGCACCTATTACGGTGGTGTCAAAAATGTCTGCACTACCGATGCTTCAGGCAATGTTTACATGACGGGATATACACAATCTAATTCGGGTATAGCCACAGCAGGAGCGCATCAAACCGCTAATGGAAATAATGGTTACAACGATG
>JBILNU010000149.1:0-2943 GCA_044374815.1 Flavobacterium sp. | reverse complement strand
AAACGGGCGTAAGTACCTTTTACACTTCGATGGTATTAATCTTTGGATTTGCTATATTCACGCTTTCTAGTTTTAGTGGAACCATAGCGCTTGGAGGGTTAATTTCTGTGACACTTACTTTTGCCATGTTTGCCAATTTATTGGTTTTACCTGCATTGGTTTTAACCACAGAAAAATGGAGCGGTAAGCAAGATGTAATTGATGAACCGGTGATTAATATTCTAAGATCACAGGAAGAGGAAGAGGAAGAAGAGAAAATTGAAGAAAAATAAAATTAATTTATATTTGTAATACGAATCGTATTTTCTAAAAAATTTAAAATGAAAAGCACAAAAGTAAAAGACTTATTAAACAGCAATAAAACACTAAAAGAAGTAAATGCCAAAGGTTGGGTTAGAGCTTTTAGAAACAATCAATTTATTGCTTTAAATGATGGATCGACCCTACATAATATTCAATGTGTAGTTGATTTTGAAAATACTTCAGAAGAAACTTTAAAAAGAATTACCACAGGTGCTGCAGTTTCTGTATACGGAGAATTGATTGAAAGTAAAGGTGCTGGTCAGAAATATGAAATTCAGGTTTCTAAATTAGAAATCTTAGGAGATTGTGATGCAGAAAAATTCCCTATTCAGCCAAAAAACAAACCAAGCTTAGATTTTCTTCGTGAAAATGCACACTTGCGTGTGCGTACCAACATGTTTGGTGCCATTATGAGAGTGCGTTCGGTATTGGCCTTTGCAGTGCATAATTATTTTCAAGAAAAAGGATTTGTGTATGTAAATACGCCAATCATCACCGGATCGGATGCAGAAGGAGCTGGAGAAATGTTTAAAGTAACCGCTTTACCTTTTGACGGAACGCCGAGAACCGAACACGGAAAAGTAAACTATAAAGAAGATTTCTTTGGTAAAGAAACCAACTTAACAGTATCTGGGCAATTGGAGGCAGAAACTTATGCTATGGCTCTAGGTCAAGTATATACTTTTGGACCAACTTTTAGAGCTGAAAATTCAAATACTTCGCGTCACTTGGCAGAATTTTGGATGATTGAACCGGAGGTTGCTTTCAATGACTTAAACGACAATATGGATTTGGCTGAAGATTTTATCCAATATGTAATCAAATACACTATGGAGAAATGTCCAGACGATTTGAGATTTTTGGAAAGCCGTTTATTAGACGAAGAAAAATCAAAACCACAAGCAGAGCGCAGTGAAATGTCTTTACTTGAAAAATTAAATTTTGTTTTAGATAACAATTTCAAGCGTGTTTCATATACGGAAGCAATTGATATTTTAAGAGAATGTACACCAAATAAAAAGAAGAAATTCAATTACATTATTAACGAATGGGGTGCCGATTTACAAAGTGAGCACGAGCGTTATTTAGTTGAAAAACACTTTAAATGTCCAGTAATCTTATTTGATTATCCAGCAAATATTAAAGCATTTTATATGCGTTTAAACGAAGACGGAAAAACCGTTCGTGCAATGGACATCCTTTTCCCTGGAATTGGAGAAATTGTAGGTGGTTCGCAAAGAGAAGAACGCTACGATGTGTTAATCGAAAAAATGAAAGTACTAGGAATTGAAGAAGAAGAACTTTGGTGGTATTTAGACACTCGAAGATTTGGTTCGGCAGTGCACTCTGGTTTCGGATTAGGATTTGAGCGCTTAGTATTATTCGTAACTGGAATGACCAACATTAGAGATGTAATTCCGTTTCCAAGAACACCTATGAATGCAGAGTTTTAAATTTGTTTAAAGTTTCAAGTAGTTGTCAGTTCGGTAATTTGAAACTTCAAACTTTAAACTTTTAAACAATAAAAATGCTAAAGCAAAATTTACAATTTAAATTATCTCAAAAATTATCTCCACAACAAATCCAGTTGATGAAGTTAATTCAGTTGCCTACTTTGGCATTTGAGCAGCGCTTGCTTGAAGAGATGAATGAAAATCCTGCTTTAGAATCTGGGAAAGAGGAAGACGATTTGTACGAAAAGGATGAGTTTGATAACAATGAGGATTATGATGATTATGAAGGTGGTGAAAGCATTGAAACCGACGACATCAATATTGACGAATATTTAAGCAACGACGATACCCCCGACTATAAATTACAAACCAACAATTACAGCGAGGAAGAGGAAAGAGAAAATCCGTTTGCTTCACCTGTTAGTTTCCACCAAGATTTAATTAACCAATTAAATACATTTATCCTAGACGATGCCGATCGTGATATTGCCGAATTTTTAGTAGGCAGTATTGATGATATGGGATACATTCGTAGATCGGTTCAAGATATTGTAGATGATATGGCATTTACTCAAGGTATTTATACCGATGAAGCAAATGTAGAGCGCATGCTGCATGTAATTCATGAATTGGAGCCTTCAGGTGTGGGAGCGCGCAATTTGCAGGAATGCTTATTGTTACAACTCAAACATAAAACGCCAAATCAAGACATTGCCTTAGCAATGGATATTATTGAAAACCAATTTGAAGCTTTTACCAAAAAACACTATGATAAATTGCTTCAAAAATACGGCATCTCCCAAGAGCAATTAAAAAAGACCATTCACGAAATTGAAAAGCTAAACCCAAAACCGGGTGGATCTTTTACAGGAAATAATAAAGTTACTGAAAATATTGTTCCCGATTTTGCTATTCGTATAAACGATGGCGAGCTAGAACTTACGCTTAACGGAAGAAATGCCCCCTCATTGCATGTATCTAAAGACTACCAAGAGATGATGCAAACCTATAAAGAATCTCGAGACAAATCGAATTCTCAAAAGGAAGCGGTGCAGTTCATCAAACAAAAATTAGATTCGGCCAAATGGTTTATTGATGCCATCAAACAGCGTCAAGAAACACTATTTGTGACCATGAATGCCATCATGCATTTTCAACAAGAATACTTTTTAGACGGGGAAGAAAC
>JBILNU010000067.1:0-9868 GCA_044374815.1 Flavobacterium sp. | reverse complement strand
CTTTTTCAGAGATTTCGTATGCTTCTTTTTCTAAAGCATCTATTGCGTTGTAAATATCTTCTCTTAAGTCAATATCGGAAGTATTCTCAGCTTCAAGTTTTTTAGCTTCAATTTCGGCATCTTGTTTGGCACGAGCTTGCTTAATCTTCTCTTTAAACTCGGCCGTTTTAGCACGCAATTCATCGTGAGATAAAGCCATAAGTGCCGGCTCTAATGCTTTAACTTTGGCAATATAGGGTTGTGTAGCTTTTACATCTTTTTCAGATTTATCCCCTACAAATACTTTAAGAATACTATTTATGAAACTCATAATTGGTTATTTATATTTTGGTTTTCCTTTTTAATTCTTTTCAAAAAAAGGAAAGTTGTTATGAACAAAAAAAAAGCCCCAAAGGAGACTTTTTTCTGTGGTATTAATTATTTTTTTTTAATATTCATCCTCATTCCAAAGATAATCTTCGTCTGTAGGATAATCTGGCCAAATTTCTTCCATTGATTCATATATCTCACCTTCATCTTCAATTGATTGTAGGTTTTCTACTACTTCCAGGGGGGCACCTGCTCTAATAGCGTAGTCTATAAGCTCATCTTTGGTTGCTGGCCACGGCGCATCACTTAAATAAGATGCTAATTCTAATGTCCAATACATCTGCTTTCGATTTTATAATTTATGCAAAAATAATTTTTTAACTGAAAAAGTCAAGTAAAAAATGATTTATTTTCAAATTAAAATTAAGAACGTGTTTTTTTTCTTAGGTATTCAGTAGAAAGCATTTATAAAATGCATACTGATACCGGTGCATTAGAAATTATTTCCTAGGAATCCAAGGCATTTCTTCTGCATTTAAGTCTAAAGTCAATTTTCGTGCCAACACAAAAAGATAGTCAGAAAGTCGGTTTAGGTACTTAATAACTAGTTCTTCGGTAGGTTCGATGTCATTAAGATACACTGCCAAGCGCTCTGCTCTACGACAAACGCAGCGAGCAATGTGACAATATGACACAGTGGTATGTCCACCCGGAAGCACAAAATGAGTCATAGGAGGCAATGCTTCGTCCATAGCATCTATTTCTTTTTCAAGAAACTCAATATCTGATTCTACTATTCCTAAATTTTTCAATCGGCGTTCCCCGCTTTTTAGTTTTTCATCTTCGGGTGGCGTTGCCAAAATAGCACCAACGGTAAATAGTCGGTCTTGAACCTCCAGCAATACTTTTTTGTATAAGGGGTCCATATCTTGATCGCGAAGCAATCCAATTTGGGAATTTAATTCATCTACGGTGCCATAACTTTCTATTCGAATGTGGTGCTTAGATACACGGGTGCCTCCGTATAAAGAAGTGGTTCCTGAATCGCCTGTTTTTGTGTATATTTTCATTTTGTAGTGCTAAGGTTGTTAGGCGCTAAGGTACTGAGTTTTTTAAAAGATAACAAAAATAAAAGTAGATTACTTCCTACCCCTGCTCGAGTGGAAATCCTGTCATTGCAAAAATGCAAAATTGAATTAATCAGCATGTTCCCCGCAATGGCAGATTGCAACGGCGGCAGGAAAATGGTTTACCGATAAAGCCTGATGATTCGGTCTTACAAATGACCTTCGTTTCGATTATCGCTTTCTATCATTCCGTCTCGCAAACGGATAATTCTGTGGGCATATTTAGCAATATCTTCTTCGTGGGTAACCAAAATCACGGTATTCCCTGCGGCATGTATATCACCAAAAAGCTTCATGATTTCTACCGAAGTTTTACTATCTAAATTTCCTGTTGGTTCATCGGCAAGGATGATGGAAGGCTTGTTAACCAGGGCGCGAGCTACGGCCACACGCTGGCGTTGCCCACCAGAAAGTTGATTGGGTTGGTGATCCATACGATCATCTAGCCCTACTTGTTTTAGCACTTCGGTGGCGCGAATATTTCGATCGGTTTTAGAATACCCTGCATAAATCATTGGAAGTGCAACGTTATCGAGCGCCGTAGTTCTTGGTAAAAGGTTGAAGGTTTGGAAAACAAATCCAATTTCTTTGTTTCGAATTTCTGCTAAATCGTCGTCGTGCATTTGGGAAACATCGTTCCCGTTAAGAATATAGGTCCCAGAAGTAGGTGTATCCAAGCATCCTAAAAGGTTCATTAAGGTAGATTTACCAGAACCAGAAGGCCCCATTAACGCTACATATTCACCTTTATTTATTTGTAAATCAATACCCTTAAGTACATTAATGGTTTCGTTTCCGAGTTGGAAATCACGTTTAATATTGGTGATTTGAATTAATGGATTTGCCATTTTGATTTTGGAATAAATATTAACGAATACTGATTTAAAATGTAAAGATAAGTAATCCGAATTCGATTTTTGTTACAAAATACAGGAATTATTTAAACCCGAATTACAAAATGCTCTTTCATTTGTTCGCTTCTAAAGAAAACAATTCCCCATTGAAAGGTATCAATTGTTACGGAAACTTTGGGATGCTTTTTTATTACTTCCCAAGCTTCTTCCATGTCTTTAGACCAATGAATACCATCAAATATCCAAACCGAATCATTGGTTATTGTTGGAAGCAACAATTCAAAATAGGTTAATGTGGCTTTTTGTGTTGGGTTGTCTCCAAAATAAATAAGATCATGGAAATCCGAACTTGAGTTTTGTAATGAAATTGTAGCACATTTATATCCTAATGAAAAAACTGAACTACCTGATTCTAAAGAACTTCCTATTTCTAAAATGGATTTTGGTTGTAAATAGTGAACAACACGAAATAACAGATTAACTTGTTTTGAAGAAATTGGGTAATTTGAAAACTTAAGATTTGATTTTAAAATTGAATATTCCTCGTAATTGGTTTTGTCATAGAAGCATTTTGTCACCAAATTAAATACAAAGGGAGAATGTACTCCGTGTTGATTTTTAGAGTTGTAAATGAATTTAAGAAAGGATTTTATTAAATGTAAATTCATTATTACTCCATTTTTGAACTCAATTCAAACCAGCGTTCCTCTTTATTTTCAAGCGTTTCAATTACTTTTTGTAATTCATTTGCTTTGGTTTCAATATCGGAATCGACTACTTTTCCATCGGAAAATAATTGCTCAATTTGTTTCTTTTGAAATTCAAGATCTTTTATTTCTTTTTCAATTTTATTGAACTCTTTTTGCTCATTAAAATCCAATCCCGATGAAATCGTTTTGGTTTTCCAATTGGTCTTTTCCTTGGTATCGTCTTTACTTGCTGGCTCAGCAGAATCTTCATAGGCTCTAAAATCGGAGTAATTCCCAGGGAAATTTTCTACGATTCCGTCACCTCTAAAAACAAATAAATCATCCACAATTTTATCCATAAAATACCTGTCGTGCGAAACTACAAGTAAGCATCCTGGATAATCCAACAAGAAGCTTTCTAATACGTTTAAAGTTACAATATCCAAATCATTGGTTGGTTCATCGAGAATCAAGAAATTCGGATTCTGAATTAAAACAGTACACAAATACAAACGCTTTAGCTCTCCCCCACTTAATTTCTCCACATAATCGTATTGTTTTTTGCTATCAAATAAAAAGCGTTCCAACAATTGAGAAGCCGAGATTAATTTCCCTTTCATCAACGGAATATATTCTCCGTATTCTTTAATGATATCAATTACACGCTGGCCTGGCTTAGGGTTGATTCCGCTTTGTGTGTAATACCCAATTTTAATGGTATCTCCGGTAATTACCTTACCTGAATCGGTTGGAATGGTTTGCGTAAGTAAATTTAGGAATGTTGATTTCCCAGTTCCGTTTTTACCAATAATTCCAATTCGAGCACCCCGCTGAAAATCAAAACTGAAATTTTCTAATATTTTTTTATCACCAAATTTTTTAGAAATTTTATGCAGCTCAATGATTTTGCTTCCAAGGCGCTCCATATTAATTTCTAATTCCACTACATTTTCTTTCCTTCTGCTTTCGGCTACTGCTTTAATTTTGTAGAAATCGTCTTGGCGTGATTTTGATTTTGTAGTTCTTGCTTTTGGCTGTCTGCGCATCCAGGCTAATTCTTTTACAAAAAGGTTCTGAGCCTTGTCGATACTCGCATTTTCAGAAGCAATTCGTTCTTCTTTCTTTTCTAAATAATAGGAATAATTGCCTTTGTAACTGTATAATTTTCCATTTTCTAATTCGATGATTTCATTACACACGCGTTCCAAAAAGAAACGGTCGTGCGTCACCATAAATAAAGTAATGTTTTCTTTGGCAAAATAACTTTCCAACCATTCAATCATCTCTAAATCAAGGTGATTGGTGGGCTCATCCAAAATCAACAAATCGGGGCGGTTGATTAATATTATGGCCAATGAAAGGCGCTTCTTTTGTCCACCCGACATGTTTTTTACCTTCAATTTGAAATCTTCCAATTTCAATTTGAATAAGATTTGCTTGAATTGGGTTTCAAAATCCCAGGCATTAAAACGATCCATATCGTCAAATGCTTTTTCGTATGTTTCGGTATCTTCAGGGTTTTGAAGTGCTTTTTCGTAGCGTTCTATCACATGAAGAATCTCATTGTCACTCGCAAAAATGCTTTCTTCAACCGTTAATTCATCTTGTAATTGGGGCACCTGAGATAAAAATGCCATTTTTATTTCTTTACGAATTACCACTTGACCGGTATCGGGTTCATCCTCTCCGTTTATGATTCGCATGATACTGGTTTTACCCGATCCGTTTTTGGCTATAAATGCAATTTTTTGGTCTTTGTTGATGCCAAATGAAATGTCTTTGAACAAAGTTCGTTCGCCAAATGACTTGGATATATTTTCTACAGAAAGGTAATTCACGGGTATTTATTTTTTTTCAAAACTATATTCTTTTTCGACCAAAGCTATTCGAACAGTATAATTTTCATACCACATAGAAATTCCCGATTTTTGAGCATCAATATGGTCTAAATTATCTTTCCACTTTTTTATTGACTCAAGATTTTTCCAATATGAAACTGTAATTCCAATTTCATTTCTTGCAGATTCTAACCCCAAAAATCCATCTTGTAATTTAGCCAACTCAACCATTTTTGAAGACATTTCATTATAATCTTCATTAATTATTGTTCTTTTTGAAGTAAAAATAACAGCATAATAAGGTAACATCATATGTAAATTATTTTTTATTTAGAAACATATAGTAAACTGGAATTCCTAAGGCTACTATAAATAATCCAAGTCCAGTATTTCTCGTATCGTAAATCAAAAGTGTAAAACATATTGCCGCTGTAATTACAATGTACAAAATAGGAATTACCGGATATCCAAATGCTTTATAGGGTCTATCAGTATTAGGTTCTTTTTTTCGAAGTATAAATAACCCACCGATTGTTAGTATATAAAACAATAAAGAGGCAAAGGTCGAATAAGTAAGTAAGTCACTATATCTCCCTGAAACACATAAAATACAAGCCCAAGCACATTGAAACCATAGGGCTTTTGCAGGTACATCATGCGCATTTAATTCTCCGGCCTGTTTAAAAAACAAAGCATCTTTGGCCATGGCATAAAACAACCTTCCGCCTGATAAAATAAGTCCGCTATTACACCCAAAAGTAGAAACCATAATTAATCCGGCCATAACGAAAACTCCAATATTCCCCATAATTACACTAGCTGCTGCCGCTCCTACTCGATCTTGACTTGCAAACATAATTCCGTGTTGCATAATGGATCCATCTGGTGTTCCATGAATAGGTAATAATGCTAAATAAGCCACATTAGCCAAAATATAAATTACAGTTACAATTAGGGTTCCTAAAAATAAACTTCTCGGTATATTCTTTTTTGGATCTTTAATTTCACCAGCAATAAAAGTGACATTATTCCATGCATCACTAGAAAACAACGAATTGATTATTGTTGCCCCCATCGCTCCAAGCAAAGCAACACCTGAAAGTTTGATAATGGTTAATGTGCCATTATCATTTAAAACGGTTTTACTGGCATCCCACATGTTTGTGAAATTCGTCGCAAAAGTATCGGTATGAAAACCTACAAAGAGGCCGAAGATAATCAGAGCAAATAGCGCAATTAATTTGGCCGAAGTAAAAACCAACTGAATTATTTTTCCGTTTTTTACTCCTTTAGTGTTAATGTAAGTCAGTAACCCAATGCTGAACATTGCCAAAACTTGCTTATTTGTAAATGTAAAATTATCCCCAATTTTAAATATTTCATTTTCTAAAGAAGGAAAAAATACAGCTGTATAATTAGCAAAAGCTACCGCAACAGCAGCAATTACTCCGGTTTGAATTACGGTAAATACCGTCCAACCATAAAGGAAAGAAATTAGTTTTCCGTAGGCTCTTTGAATGTACACATATTGCCCACCCGCATTAGGCATCATTCCCGCTAGCTCTCCATAGCTTAAAGCAGCCGACATGGTTAACAATCCGGTTACCAACCATATTATTAAGATCCAAGCAGCAGAACCCACATCACGAGCCATAGCGGCTGTAACTAAAAATATACCTGATCCAATCATGGATCCAGCCACCAAGCTTGTAGCATCTACAAGGCCTAAAGAACGTTTTAACTCGTGTTTTGTTTCCAAATTATTTGATTTAAATTTTACCTAAACTATATTTTTTTTGCTTCTTCCCAAAAAACATCCATTTCAGCAAGAGTCATATCTGATAACGATTTTCCCATTTCACCAGCTTTATTTTCAAGATATTGAAAGCGCTTGATGAACTTTTTATTAGTCCGTTCCAAAGCGTCTTCGGGATTTATTTTTAAAAATCGAGCATAATTTATTAATGAAAATAAAACATCTCCAAATTCAGATTCCATTGCATCGTGATTTCCCTTGGCTACCTCTTCATGCAATTCTTGAAGCTCTTCTTGAACTTTATCCCAGACTTGATGTGGCTCTTCCCAATCAAATCCTACTCCTTTTACTTTATCTTGAATTCTACTGGCTTTAACTAAGGCTGGTAATCCTTTTGGCACTCCTTCTAAAACCGATTTCTTTCCTTCTTTGAGCTTTAATTTTTCCCAATTTCGTTTGACTTCTTCCTCATCTGCAACCTCCAGATCACCATATATATGCGGATGTCTGAAAATTAATTTTTCACTTATTTCATTACAAACATCAGCAATATCAAAATCATTAGTTTCACTACCTATTTTAGCATAAAAAACAATATGCAACAGTAAATCACCCAGTTCTTTTTTAACTTCCTGCAAATCATTATTTAATATTGCATCGCCCAATTCGTAAGTTTCTTCAATCGTTAAATGCCTCAAACTTTCAAGCGTTTGCTTTTTATCCCAAGGGCATTTTTCTCGTAAATCATCCATGATATCGAGTAATCTTGAAAAGGAATTGAGTTGGGTTTGTCTTGTATTCATTTGATTGGATTTGTGTAAAAATAAGAAATCCTGTTAAGAAATATCTTAACAGGATTAAATATTATTTGGGTAATGAAATTAATCTTTCTTTGCAGGTTTCTTTTTTGCTTTAGCTTCAGTTTTTTCATCTTTGGCTTTTGCAACTTCTTTCACCACTTGTTCTTTAACTGATTCTGCATTTTGCTTCGCCAGTTCACTATCGCTCGGGTCAATTTTAGGCACTTCTTTCGAAACCAAACCTTTTGCTTGCAACATATTATACCAGTTTAAAACCTTTTTAATATCCGAAGGATATACGCGGTCTTCATCATAATCTGAAACTATTTGTTTAAAATATTCTAACAATTTTGAATTGTCTTCTTTATGAGAAATAGCAGGTCCTTCATTTTCTTTAACAGCGATAGCTCTTAAAATCTCAACTAATGGTTTTTCTTGAGTATACGTATACATTGAAATTTCTGAAAGCAAACTCACATTACTTCGCATACCAACAGTAATTCTTTTTCCATCAATCATCGATTCTGCTACAAATCCAGAGCGAGTTTGTATTTTTAATTCAAATAATCCAGGTTTCCCCGAAATGGCTAATATTTTATCAACATTCATTTTCTAAAAATTATTTAATAGGTGGCAAATATATTATAAAAGTTCAATTACAATTGAAATAGAATCACAAAATTTTAAAAAATTTATCTTCCTTTTTTATTGCAAAATTTCATTCGATAATCAGGTCGAGCCTTACCATCCATAATGTTTTGTAATTTCTTTTTGATTAAGGTTTTCTTTAACATCGCGATTTTGTCTGTAAAAAGAATTCCTTCAATATGATCGTATTCATGCTGAATTACTCGGGCAATCAAACCATCATAAACTTCCGTTTTTTTATTGAAATTTTCATCAAAATATTCAATGGTAATTTGCTCTTTTCGGTATACATCTTCACGAACATCTGGAATACTCAAACAACCTTCGTTAAAACCCCATTCTTCGCCTTCTTCTTTTAAAATTTTTGCATTAATAAAAGTTTGCTTAAAAAGTCGAAGTTTTTCTTGTTCTTCATTTGTGATGTTTTCGCTGTCGCAAAAAGGCTCCGTGTCAATTACAAATAATCGAATAGCCATTCCCACTTGAGGAGCTGCCAATCCTACACCATAGGCATTATACATTGTTTCATACATATTTTGGATGATTTCCTTTAAATTGGGATAATCGGCCGAAATATCTTCACCAACTTTTCTTAAAACTGGTTCTCCATAACCATATATTGGTAGAATCATTTTATATTATTTGTTAAATTAATTTATAAAAAGGAAGTACAAAAGTAACAAAAACGGATGTATTTATTTACTGTTTCAAAAGATAATCTTGCAACATAATGGTAGCTGCAATTTCATCTACTAAAGCTTTGTTTTGACGCTGTTTCTTTTTCAAACCACTATCTATCATGGTTTGAAATGCCATTTTGGAAGTAAAACGCTCATCGGAACGCTCTAAAGGCATCTCTGGAAATTCTTGTTTAAATTTAGTTACAAATTTTTCAATTATTCCGGTGCTTTCAGAAGGCAAACCATTCATTTGTTTGGGTTCACCAATTAAAACCTTACCCACCTTTTCATTGGCGAAATAGTCTTTTAAAAAAGCAATAGCAGTCTCTGAAGGAATTGTTGTTAGCCCCGAAGCAATGATTTGCATTTCATCGGTAACTGCAATTCCGGTTCTTTTTATTCCGTAATCTATTGCTAAAATTCTAGACATATTATTTTTTTGTAAAGGTAAGAAATAACAGAACTTGTTTTTATCTTTGTGAAAAATATTAACGATGATTCATTTACAACCTACCATAGAAAAAGCTTGGGAAAACCGAGAATTACTTAAAGAAGAAACGACCATAAATGCTATAAAAGAAGTTATTCATGCCATAGATAACGGAAGTTTACGCGTTGCTGAACCAACCAATAACGGGTGGCAAGTTAACGAATGGGTAAAAAAAGCTGTGGTGATGTATTTTCCGATTCAAAAAATGGAAACGCATGAGGTAGGTATCTTTGAATACCACGATAAAATGTTATTAAAAACAGGCTATGCCGAAAAAGGTATTCGTGTTGTTCCTCCTGCTGTAGCTCGTTATGGCGCTTACATTTCTAAAGGCGTAATCTTAATGCCAAGTTATGTAAATATTGGTGCTTATGTAGATGAAGGAACTATGGTTGACACCTGGGCAACCGTAGGAAGTTGTGCGCAAATAGGTAAAAACGTACACCTATCCGGTGGAGTTGGAATTGGTGGTGTTCTTGAGCCATTACAAGCAGCCCCAGTAATCATTGAAGACGGAGCCTTTATAGGATCACGATGCATTGTTGTTGAGGGAGTTCGTATAGAAAAAGAAGCCGTTCTTGGAGCAAATGTATGTCTGACTTCTTCTACTAAAATTATAGATGTTACCGGAAGCGAACCAAAAGAATATAAAGGATATGTTCCGGCGCGTTCGGTAG
>JBILNU010000066.1:0-9907 GCA_044374815.1 Flavobacterium sp. | reverse complement strand
TGAATTAGGACAATAATAATTCCTAAAATCAAACCAATTAATCCACCAAAAACGCTTAGCAATGTTCCTTGCAAAAGGAAAATTTTGCGTAAATCTTTGACTTCTACACCTAGATTAAATAGTGTTTTTAGATTGGCTTTTTTATCCAAAACCATCATAATTAAGGCGCCAATTAAATTGAACAGCGCGATAATAATCACCAAAGTAAATATAAGATACACCGCAATATTTTCGGTGTTGAGCATTTTGTAAAGCGTTGCGTTGAGTTGGGCGCGTGTTTTTATAGCTACTTTATTGTTGCAAATTTTAGTTACAGCTTCAATAACTTCGGCTTCGTTTGTATTGGGTTTTGTTCTTATTTCAATTCCCGAAATTTGTCCAGGTTTGTAAAGCAATAATTCTTGTGCTAAACCCAAATCGGAGAAGACATATTTGGAATCGAGTTCTTCGCTAATGGCATAAATTCCTACGGGAACTAAGTCTAATTTACTAAAAGAATCTTCCGGATTTATAGAGGAAAAATTACCATTTCCTGGTTTGGGAGCTAGCACTTCCAACACATTATTCACATCAAATAGGCCAAGAGAAAGTTTTTCAGAAATGCCGTAACCAATTACCACTTGGTAGGTATTTGGTTTCAACCATTGACCGTTAAATAATTTTTTGGATGCCTTATTGACTTTAACAAAATTGGAGTCGATACCTTTAATGTAAGCCACTTGTTGTTTGCCATCAAAAGAGAACAACACGCGTTCTTCTATTATCTTGCTGTAGGAGGCAATGCCAGAGCATTGTTGTAATTTTTGTTCTTGCTGGGGAGTGAGGAAGAACGACTTTCCACTTAGTGGATTTACTTTTAAATCGGGGTCAAAATCATTAGAAAACGACAAACTAAACACGCGTAATCCGCTAAATACCGAAAGCACAACAAATAGTGCCATGGCGCCTACAATAATTCCTCCAGAAGCAATTCGGGTAATAATGTTGATTGCATTATTTTTGCTTTTGCTAAAAAGGTACCGTTTGGCTATGTATAGCGGGAAATTCACTTATGCTTTTTTTCGTTTTTCTAAAAGTTCTCTATTGACAATTGGGTTTTCTTTTCCGGCAAGGGCGTTGTCAATTTTCTCAATATAATCAAGAGAGTCGTCAATATAAAAAGATAGATTAGGTACTTTTCGTAGTTGTAATTTAACGCGTTGCGATAAATCATGTTTGATTAAAGGCATGTTTGATTTTACCGCTTCCAATATTTCTTGCGCTCTATCTTGAGGGAACACACTCAGGTATACACGGGCAACTCCAAGATCGGAGGTTACGGACACTTTAGAAACTGAAATCACTAAATTGGTAATTCCGTTTTTTCTTATTTCCCCTTGAAGAATGTCTACTAAATCATTTTGTAAAACACTCCCTATTTTTTTCTGTCTGTTTGTTTCCATTTGGCAAAAATACGATTTTTTTAAAGTCGCAAAGTTGTTATGCGCCAAAGTTTCTTAATGTTTTGATTTGTTAACGAAATACCTAAGCTATTCTTAATCGGTTTTGTAATTTTTAATACCTTAGCACCTAAGAATTATAGAACTTTGTACCTTAAAAGATGAGAAAAATAGAACATATAGGCATCGCAGTAAAAAGTTTGGAAACTTCTAATTTGCTTTTTGAGAAATTATTTGGCGCACCAGCCTACAAGCAAGAAGAAGTAGCAAGCGAAGGAGTGAAAACCTCTTTTTTTATGAATGGCCCAAACAAAATAGAATTGCTAGAAGCCACCAACGCGGATAGCCCCATTGCCAAATTTTTAGAAAAAAAAGGCGAGGGAATTCACCACATTGCCTTTGATGTACAAGACATTCATAGTGAAATGAAACGCTTGCAAGACGAAGGATTTATATTACTTAACGAAGTGCCCAAGAAAGGCGCCGACAATAAGTGGGTTGTTTTTTTACACCCAAAAACCACCAATGGCGTTTTGATTGAGTTGTGCCAGGAAATAGAATAAGAACTGATTTTATTACAACTACTGCCAAAAAACAAAAAACACTTGCAATAAATTAAAAATAGTGGTAATATTGCAACCTCCTAACCGGTCCTATAGCTCAGTTGGTTAGAGCACCTGACTCATAATCAGGTGGTCCCTGGTTCGAGCCCAGGTGGGACCACAAGTAAAAACAAAGCCTTCACAGAAATGTGGAGGCTTTATTTTGCTTAAAAGTTTGCACATAGTTTGCACATAGTTTGCACATAGTTTGCACATAGTTTGCACAAAATCAACTTTACCAAATTAAAGTTTGTTTAAAATTTTATTAAAATTGTTAAACAAAATATTTTTTTTATATTTTTGTGCAAATTAAATCACATCATCATGAAAAACATTAAATTTTTATTGCTACTTGTTAGTATTTTAACCACTGTATTTGTATCATGTTCATCTGGAGATGATACAGTTGAGACACAAAAGAGTTCTGCGCTAAGAATTTATTTAAATGAATTTAAAGGCGCTAACAACATTAGCGGTAAAAATGTAGCTACCGATTCTACTATGTGTTATGAGTTTGTTTATCCATTAACACTTGCTTACAATACAGGAACCACTGTTACGGTATCTAATGAAACCGAATTAATTGCAGTACTTGAAAGCGAAACAAATCAATTGTATATTAATGGTATTGCGTTTCCTTTTAATTTAATTGCTCCAGGAAGTACTACTCCAATTACTATTTCAAATGAATCAGAATTTTGGAGTATAATTAACGCATGCGATATGGATACTTACGACGATTATATTTCTTCAGGATCTTGCTATTCATTCGTTTATCCGTTTTCATTTTTAATGAGCAACAATCAAACGGTTACATTAAACAACGATCAAGAATTAATAAACTTGGCAACACAACAAGGAAACGATGATAATTATATTGTAAACTTAGTTTATCCTTTTACTGTACAACAAAACAACACAACAACTGTTATTAATAATGACTATGAATATGCACAATTAAATAATGATTGTGATGATAACTCTAATTGCAACTGCCCAACAGATGTAAATCCGGTTTGTGTTAATGTAGGTGGAGTAATTATTCAATTCCCAAATGCTTGTGTTGCAGAATGTGCAGGTTATACTACCGCAGACTTTGTGAATTGTAATTAATATGTAACACTATAGAATAAAAAAAAAGCCTTACATCTCTGTAAGGCTTTTTTTATTTAATTTCTTTCCCTTGGCTATCAAAAAAATGATATTCTAGATACGTATACGCATCGCGAGGGATTATTTTAACCCATTTTTTATGTTCAAAAAACCATTTTGAACGAATAGAAGGAAACCCTTTCTTTAAATAGGCTGCCACAAACGGGTGAACATTTAATTTCACTTTGTTGTGGTCTTTAATAATTTTTTCAAGAGAGAAAGTGATTTTATCGATAATTTGAATTGGAGCATCTACATCTCCGCTTAAATTATTTGGATTTTCTTCTCTTGTTTCAATATTTACTTCTGGTCTTACACGCTGTCTTGTAATTTGAACTAAACCAAATTTACTTGGCGGTAAGATTTTATGTTTTGCCTTATCATCACTCATTTCTTCTTTTAAGAAATTGTAAAGAACCTGGCGGTTATCAGGGTTTTGCATGTCGATAAAATCAACTACAATAATTCCGCCCATGTCGCGAAGTCTTAATTGGCGTGCTACTTCTGCAGCTGCAATCATGTTCACTTCTAGTGCGGTATCTTCCTGATTGGTTGCTTTGTTAGAACGGTTACCGCTATTTACATCAATAACGTGTAATGCTTCGGTATGTTCAATAATCAAATAAGCTCCTTTACTCATAGAAACGGTTCTACCGAATGAGGTTTTTATTTGACGCTCTATATGATATTTTTCAAATAGTGGGGTATCATTTGACTGATAGTATTTCACTATTTTTTGTTTTTCGGGAGCTATTTCGGCTAAATAGTCCTTAGTTTCCTGGTACAACTCTTCATCATCAATATGAATACCGGTGAAGGTGTCATTAAATACGTCTCTTAATATAGAGGAAGCTTTGTTAAGTTCTCCTAATACCTTTGACGGATGATGAGCGGTTGGTAATTTTTTACACATTGCAGTCCATCTGTTCATAAGATTCTGCAAATCTTTTTCTAATTCTGTTGTTGTTTTGCCTTCTGCTACTGTTCGCACAATAACGCCAAATCCTTTTGGTCTGACTGCTTGCACCAATTTTTTTAATCGGTCTTTTTCTGCGCGGTCTTCTATTTTTTGTGAAATAGAAACACGATCAGAAAAAGGGACAAGAACTAAAAATCTACCTGCAAAGGAAAGCTCAGTGCTTATCCTTGGTCCTTTGGTTGATATAGGTTCTTTAACCACTTGCACTAATACCGATTGATTAACGCTTAGCACATCTGCAATAGCGCCGTCTTTATCAATCTCGTTTTCAAACTTAAAGGTTTTTAGTGAAAAATCTTTTATTTTACCTGTGTTTACAAGTTTTATGAATTTCAAATAAGAATGTAAAGCAGGTCCTAAATCGTGGTAATGTAAAAAGGCATCTTTTTCATAGCCTACATTTACAAAAGCTGCATTTAGCCCAGGAACTGGTTTTCTAATTTTGGCAATAAAAATATCGCCAACTAAGAAATTGTCGCCTGTTTCTTTTTCTTTGTGTAATTCAATTAGTTTTCCATCTTTTAATAAGGCAAAATCTACAGCATCTTCACCACTACGGATGATTAATTCTTTATTCATGTTGTAAATTTTTATCCATGTTAGGTTATAGGTTGTAAGTTATAAGTTGTAGGTTTTCACTCTCAACTTCTAACTTTTAACTTCCAACATTAACACAGATGGATTAAACATTATTTCAGGTATTACCCGGTGAATTTTAGCTGCTAGTTTTTATTTCAGTTGGAAAATTGCTTACTGGCACTGCATACTAATCTTCATTTTCAATGAACGTTTAAAAAGAAAAAAGTAGTGTTAAACTACTTTTTCTTTTTATGGCGGTTAGCTCTCGCTCTTTTTTTACGTTTGTGCGTCGCTACCTTATGTCTTTTTCTTTTTTTACCGCTTGGCATGGTATAATTTTTTTAGATTAATAATAATTTTTAAACCGCTATTTCGGTTTTAGTTTTTACTCCTTCTACAAACACCTTTGCAGGTTTAAATGCTGGAATATTGTGCGCTGGAATTTTAATTGTAGTATTTTTTGAAATGTTTCTACCTGTTTTTTCAGCTCTTGTTTTGATAATAAAGCTTCCAAACCCTCTTAAGTATACATTATTACCATTTTCTAATGATTCTTTAACTTCTTCCATTAATGCTTCAACGGTTGCTTGAACATCTCCTTTTTCAAGGCCTAATTTTTCAGAAATTTTCGCTACGATATCTGCTTTCGTCATTTTCTTTAATATTTTAATATTTGTTGTAAAATTTTTTAAGAGTGCAAATATAGTAATTAAAAAAACAATATTTCAAGGATAATTGATTAAAATTTAATCACATAATGAATTACTTTTACGCTTTTATATTTTCAAATGCATTTTTATAACTCTTTATTGTCTTGGTATTTACAACATAAACGCGATTTACCTTGGCGAAATACAACTGATCCGTATCCTATTTGGCTTTCGGAAATTATGCTGCAGCAAACAAGAGTTGCGCAAGGATTACCTTATTTTATGAGTTTTATGGATGCTTTTCCAACTGTTTTTGATTTGGCTAATGCCGATGAAGAACAGGTTTTAAAACTATGGCAGGGTTTGGGCTATTATTCTCGTGCCCGAAATATGCACCAAACTGCCAAAATAATTGCGCACGATTTCAACGGAATCTTCCCAAATAACTATCACGATTTACTTCAATTAAAAGGAATTGGGCAATATACCGCCGCAGCCATTGCTTCCTTTGCCTTTAACGAGGCCGTTCCGGTGGTAGACGGAAATGTTTTTAGGGTGCTGGCTCGGTATTTAAATGTAGAAACCGACATTGGTTCGGCTGCAGCCAAAAAAGAATTTTCAGCATTAGCCCAAGAATTAATGCCAAAGAACAATCCGGCTCTTTTTAACCAAGCGATCATGGAATTTGGGGCATTGCAATGCACTCCAAAAAATCCTAATTGCAATCAATGTGTTTTAAACTCCAGTTGTGCAGCGTTACAAAAAGGGCAGGTTGGACAACTTCCTGTTAAGTTAAAAAAGACTAAGGTTACTAATAGATATATTAATTATGTAGTGATTATTGATGATGCAAATAATACCCTTATTAATAAAAGAACCGAAAAAGGAATTTGGCACAATTTATATGAATTTCCTAATGTTGAAACTGAATTGGAATTGGATTTTGAAACTATTTCCAATTTAATTTCTACAAAATTTGGTGACTTGAATATTGAATCTATATTGCAATTCAATCCCAATATGTTAATACATAAGTTGTCGCATCAAAAACTGCACATTAACTTTTATAGGGTTCAAGTTCGTAACAAAATTGCTGGTGGAATTCCTTTAGGCTTAATAAAAAAATACCCATTTCCGATAGTAATTTATAATTTTATTGAAAAATATTCTATTTAATTTGTAATTTTGAAATACAATAAAATCTTTAATTATGTATGGAACTTTAAATAAAGTAATGTTAATTGGCCACCTTGGCAGTGAAATTAAGATGCATTATTTTGAAGGCGGCAACAGCATTGGACGATTTTCATTGGCAACAAATGAGGTTTACATTAACAAACAAACCAATGAAAAGATTACTTCAACCGAATGGCACAACCTAGTCGTAAGAAATAAAGCAGCCGAAATTTGTGAAAAATATCTTTCAAAAGGAGATAAAATTTATGTGGAAGGAAGATTAAAGTCACGCCAATGGCAAGCAGAAGATGGAACTACCAAGTCCACTACAGAAATTCAGGTCACCGAGTTTACTTTCTTGAATGTAAAAAAAGATACTGAAGCAAATAGACATTTGCAGGATACTGATTCAAAAAACAGTACATTTGACAACTTGAATTCTCCAATTGAGAATGATTTACCTTTTTAAATAACTAATATTATTGACTTTGGACCCAGAGCCCAGTTTTACACAATTTAGTTTTGATACCAATTTTTTCATTGGAATTATTGGAATAATTTTCTTGTTGTTTTGTACTGCAATGGTTGCAGCTGCAGAGGTTGCGCTTTTTTCATTATCGAAAAAAGATTTATCCGATTTATCTAAAAACAATCCCCCCAAGCACAATGTGATCCATCAATTATTGGGGAAACCCAAAAAATTATTAGCCACCATATTAATTGCTAATAACTTCTTGCATATTGCCGTAGTGGTTTTGTTTTCCTTTTCCTTAGATAAATTGTTTTCCATGATTGCTATTCCTGTAGTAAAATTTGGGGTAGAAGTACTTTTGGTTACTTTTTTAATTTTACTATTTGGAGAGGTACTTCCTAAAGTTTATGCAAGCAGAAACAATGTGAAGTTTGCCAGTTTTATTGCTTTTCCTATATTATTTTTAAATCGAATTTTATCTCCAATAAGTTATCCACTAAGGGGGATTAGTAGTTTTATTCAAGAGAAATTAGGAAAACAAAAAACCAATTTTTCTGTAGATCACCTGTCGCAAGCGCTTGAGTTGACTTCTACTGAAGAAACCACTCATGAAGAACAAAAACTGTTGGAAGGGATTGTTTCCTTTGGAAACACCGATACCAAACAAGTCATGAGTCCGCGAATTGATATTTTCGCATTAGAAATTGACGCTCCGTTTTCGGAAATACTTCCTAAAGTTATTGATAAAGGATATTCTAGAATTCCGGTTTATGAAGACAATATAGATAACATAAAAGGCGTTTTGTTTGTGAAAGATTTAATTCCGTATATCAATTCGGAAGATTTTGATTGGAAAACCCTACTTCGAGAGCCGTTTTTTGTTCCAGAAAATAAGAAGTTGGATGATTTGTTAAAGGATTTTCAAAGTATGAAAAGTCATTTAGCAATTGTAGTTGATGAATATGGCGGAACCTCTGGGTTGGTATCTTTAGAAGATGTCATTGAAGAAATTGTGGGGGATATAAGCGATGAGTTTGATGAGGAGAACATCAGTTATTCGCAAATTGATGAAAAGAACTTTTTATTTGACGGAAAAATCAATTTAAAAGATTTTTTTAGAGTGATTCCTGTAAACGAAGACATCTTTGAAAACCGAAAAGGAGAAGCCGAAACATTAGCCGGATTTATTCTAGAATTGCTCGGTAATTTTCCAAAAAAAGGTCAAAAAATAGCATTTGAAAATTGTTTATTTACCATAGTGATTTTAGACAAAAAAAGAATCAAACAAATAAAAGTAACCATTGATGGGTAAGTTATTTATTTATGGAAGCTCACTAATTTGTAGTGTCTTGATATTGGTGGGATGTAAAAACGAAGTGTTACCAAAGCCGTCAAGTCAGTTGCGATTGAATTATCCAATTGCTGAATATGCAACTTTTGAAAACGATTGTCCGTTTATTTTCAATATGAATTCAGATGCAGATATAAAAGAAGATAAAAATTGTGGATTTACAATTACCTATCCCAAAATGAAAGCTACAATTTATCTTACATATAAGCCTGTAAATGGTGATATAAATAAATTACTTCGTGATGCTCAAAAGCTTACTTATGAGCACGTAATTAAAGCAGATGATATATTGGAACAGCCTTTTGTAAACTCTCAAAAAAAGGTATATGGTATGTTTTATAAAGTTTCTGGAAACGCAGCTACCAATTCACAATTTTATGCTACAGATAGTGTGAAACACTTTCTTACCGGTTCGGTATATTTTTATGCAAAACCCAATTTTGATTCGATTATGCCTGCGGCAGATTATATTCGAAATGACATGCAAGTCTTGATGGAAACCTTAAAGTGGAAATAAAAAAGGAACTCATTGAGTTCCTTTTTTATTGTGCTAATTGATTCCTAACTTTATATTGGAAACTTTATAGGTTTGTCCATCGCCGGTAGATTCAACTGCTTTAACTAAATCTTCCGATTTTAATTTATCTAAATCAAAATTTACAGTTGCTACTTTTTTGTCAAAATCAACTTTTGCATTTTGAACGCCATCCATTTCAGATAATTGCTTTTCGATGGTTTTAGCACAGCCAACTGCACAGGTCATTCCGTCTATACTAAATGAAGCTGTTTCTGGTTTTACAACAGCAGCTATTTCCTTTTTGACATCTGTTTTTTTAGTTGTTTCTACTAAGGCTTTGTCGTTGTTTTTACAACTTACAAAAAACAAAGTAGTAACAGCAAGTCCTATAATTGAATTTTGAATTTTCATTGTTTTTATTTTTGGGATTGGGTATTAATCTTTTTGTTTTCGCAAAATTACAGTAATTTTTATTCGACAATTCATAAAATTATGTCAAATTTGTCTTTTCAAATACAATTCGATGCAAACCAAACAACTTCAATGGACCTTATTGGTCGTGCTTTCTTTAATATGGGGAAGTTCTTTCATCTTAATTAAGAAAGGTCTTTTGGGATTGTCTCCCTATCAATTGGGGGCTTTGCGAATTATTTTCACTGCTTTGTTTTTATTGCTGATTGGATTTAAAAGTATAACTGAAATTAAACTCCACCAATGGAAGTACATTACCGTTACGGCTTTATTTGGCACCTTTATTCCAGCATTTTTATTTGCTATTGCTCAAACAAAAGTAAGTAGTTCTATATGTTCTATATTAAATTCACTAACTCCTTTAAATACTTTATTGATTGGTTTTGCAGTATTTGGACTGTCTTTTAAAAGGAGTCAATTTATTGGAGTTATTATTGGTTTAATTGGCACTGCGGTATTAATTCTTAGTGGTAAACATGAAACATCGGATAATAATTACTACACAATTTTGGTTGTTAT
>JBILNU010000148.1:0-2975 GCA_044374815.1 Flavobacterium sp. | reverse complement strand
TATCGATTTAGAGCGTTTTTACAGAGAAATGGGCGATACCATGAAGCAACATTATCCAGGCACGCATGCTTGGTTTATAACGGCTAATTTGGAAGCGTTGAAATTTGTAGGATTGAAACCATCTCGAAAAATTAAATTATTCAACGGAAGTTTGGAGGCTCGTTTGGTTAAATACGAAATGTATGAAGGTAGTAAAAGAGCTAAATTTCAGGTAGATAGAACTTAAATTATTGATTTATTATGTCAAAAAGAACAAAATCATTCGTTTACAATCTTATCGGATTTGCCTTAGTTTTCATTCCGATGCAAGCTTTGCTTATTCGTTTTTCAAATCTTTCTGGAATATGGATTCCGATGACGGCTTTTGTAATTGGAACTATATTAGCGCCCAAATTTCAGGCTGTTCGAACCAAAGACGGGGATAAGCTATTCATGAAATGGCTTTTTGTAAAAGGGGTTAAGGAGATTAAATAATTAAATTCCTTTCAATCCATCAACTAGTGCGTCGATATCTTCTTTGGTATTGTAATGACTAAAAGAGATGCGTAAACTCGGTTTTTTCAAATCTTCTTCGGCTAGAATCTCTGCTAATACGTGAGATGGCTTAACGCTTCCGCTTTGGCATGCGCTTCCGCGAGAAACGGCAATGCCTTTCATGTCTAAATTAAACAATATCATCGCTGTTTTTTCTTCCGAAAAGGGCAATAAAACATTTAAAATGTTGTAAAAAGTTACTTCTCCATTAATTTTGATTTCAGGAAAATGTGTTTGAAGCTCCGTAATACAATAGTTTTTTAATCCTGTGATGTAATTTCTCTCCGATTCTAAGTGTGTGTAAGAAAGTTCCAAAGCCTTAGTCATTCCGGCTACTTGATGTACCGCTTCGGTTCCTGCTCGTAATCCTTTTTCTTGTTCGCCTCCAAATAATAAGGGTTGAAGCACAATTCCCTTTTTTACATAAGCAAAACCAATCCCTTTTGGACCATGAAATTTATGCGCACTGGCTACAATAAAATCAACTGGAATATCTTGAAGGTTGTATTCGGTTTTACCAACCGCTTGCACGGTGTCACAATGGAAAAGCGCATGATGTTGGTGGCAAATTCTACCTATTTTTTCAATATCTAAAACGGTTCCAATTTCATTATTCACTTGCATCAAACTCACTAATGTATTCGGGCTTTTAGAAAGTAAGTCTACTAAATGGGCAGCATCTACCGCCCCCGAAGGTAATATTTTAACATAATCTACCTCTATATCATAGTGCTGCTGTAGGTTTTTTACAGTGTATAGCGTTGCATGATGCTCGATTTTACTGGTAATGATTCGTTGTATTTTTAAATCTTTAACAGCGCTGGTTAGAATCCAGTTGGAAGCCTCGGTTGCATTGGCAGTAAAAATAAGCTCTTGCGCAGCACAACCTAAAATTTTAGCAATAGATTTTCGGGATGACTCCAAGATGTTTTTAGCGCTTCTGCCAAAGCTGTGGGTAGAGGAGGGGTTACCAAAATCATTTTGCAATACTTGAGTCATTTCGGCAATTACTTCATGACGAAGTGGAGTAGTTGCTGCGTTATCGAGATATATTTTTTTCATTTAGTTTTTGTTTTGTTTGAAATAAACTTCGGTGGCGCCCATTCCATATTTTTGATAATTGGCATCTTGAAAGGTAATTCCTTCTGTTCGATTGAGCATAAAATCGAGTTCTGCTTTTAACACTCCTTCTCCAACTCCGTGTATAAAAACGATCTTCGGAATGCGATTACGAATCGCAAAATCAAGGTGTCTTTTAGCGGTTTCAGTTTGGAGATTTAGGATGTCAAAATTACTCATTCCTCTGAAATTTTTTACTAATTTTTCAATGTGTAAATCAAATTCTGGAATGCCACGTTCAACTTTATCTGTTTTAAAAGTTGGCATATTTTGCTTTTTTTTCGGCTGAATATCACTGCTTTTATGAACTAAAGTTTCACTTTTTATAATTTTATTTAAATCATTGGTATTGTTTATTTTAACTAATTCATTGACAAAATAAGTCAACACAAAATCATCGCTTGTTTTTATTGTGATTTCATTGTTTTTCACCGCAACAACTATTCCGTCGATTGCTTCATCAAGTACCGAAACACTATCGCCAATATCAAATTTCTTCGTGGTCATCTTCTGAATCTTTTGGAGGGATTTTGGCAGATAATTTTATCATGCCATACATGAAAATCAGTAACGCAATACAGGTAATAAAAATATTTGGTTCGGGGGTGTTTTGCTCATAGAATGCTACAAAAATTGCAACAACCATAATTAGGAAAAATAACTTCTTCATCGGAATCGTTTTAAGTATCAAAAATAGAAAACTAAAATTAGAATGCCGACTTTTAAATAAATATTTGTAAAATTGTGCTTATTATTTTTACGATGGAACACTACATGTTGCCTTGTTTGTTTAAGAAGTATTTTGGTATCGATTGTATCGGTTGCGGATTTCAACGTGCTTTAAATTTGATTTTGCATGGAGAGTTTACACAAGCTTTTCAAATGTTTCCGGCAATTTATACTTCGCTTTTGTTTTTCTTATTTGGAGTGATTTACTTTATTTTCCCTACTTCAAAAAATTCTAAAATAGTAGTATTTTTCGCTATTAGTAATGCAATTATCATGATTGCTTCGTATGTTTACAAAATGAAATTTCTTTTTTAATTTAAATATTTTAACCCATGGAAAACCATAAATTACCTAACGCTACCGCTGTTCTTGTTTTGGGAATCTTGTCTATTTTAACTTGCTGTTGCTATGGTATCTTCGGATTAATATTAGCAATCGTAGGATTGTATTTGACGCATAAAGATTTGATTCTTTACAATGGATCGCCAGAAAAATTCATGAATTTTAGTCAATTAAACACCGGTAAATTACTTTGTATAATTGGGGTGGTGCTGAATGCTATTTCAATTTTGTATTTTATTTGGGTAATAAAA
>JBILNU010000065.1:0-10118 GCA_044374815.1 Flavobacterium sp. | reverse complement strand
CAAAGCATAACTATGGATGCAACTCCGGAAGCGATAAATTATTTATCAGAAAAAGGATACGATCCACAGTATGGAGCTCGTCCTGTAAAAAGAGTCATTCAGCGTGAAGTTTTAAACCAACTTTCTAAAGAAATATTGGCCGGAAAAGTAACAACCGATAGTATTATTTTACTGGATTGTTTTGATGGGCAATTGGTATTTCGAAATCAAAATGAACTATAAAAAAGGCCCGCAATTGCGGGCCTTTTTATATTTAATATCTAATCTTATTTATCTCTAGTAAAATCAAAACTTTGAGGTCCAACGCTAAGTTTTATAGCATCTTTAGCTTCGTTAAACTGAATTACTAAACCAGCTTGTTCTAAAGTAAATTTTCCAGCACCTTTACTATCAAGAGCTGTAGCAGGTTGACCAGGTGAATTAATTACTAAACTTTCCTCTTCTTCTGTAAATGTGATTTTGATAGGTAATTGTTGACTTGAAAATTTACCTAAATACGGAGTCAATACTTCAACTTGAGTGATTCCATTTTTTTCATTGGTCCAAACATTATTTTCCGGATTACTATCTGGTAATTTATTATCTGGATCAATTGTAATTGAATCTAATTCTTCATTAGTATCAACTTTAAAAGTCCAATCAACATTTCGTTCCCAAATCTCAACTGGTAGTGATTTTCTAGAAACAGCTCCACTCTTAGTTTTGATTTCTAAATCCACTGGCATTACCATTTTTTCGAAATTTTCAATCGTAATAACAGCACCATTTTTGGCATTACCTTTTACATATTTTACTTTTGAAATACCTTGATCTAATCTCCAATTATTTAAGAACCAACTTCTCCAAAACCAACCTAAATCTTCACCCGCAACATTTTCAATTGTTCTGAAGAAATCATCTGGCATAGGATGTTTGAATGCCCAACGCTCTGTGTATGTTCTAAAAGCTTTATCAAAACGTTCTTTACCTAATACAATGTTACGTAACATATCCAATCCAGCACCTGGTTTGTAGTATGCCAATATTCCGAGATTGGCCTCCTTTAAATTACCAGGATTTGCCATTACAGGTTCTAAACTTGGGTCAGTAAGCATTCCAGAAACTTCATGCATGTTTTGATCTGGTTGTTTGTATTCACCGTTATTGAAATCTTGAGCACTTAATCCATTAATAAAAGTATTAAAACCTTCATCCATCCATGCAAATAAACGCTCGTTAGACCCAACAATCATAGGGTACCAACCATGTCCAAACTCGTGATCTGTAACTCCCCAAAGATCTGCTCCTTTTGATTTTAATTCACAGAATACAATTCCAGGATATTCCATTCCACCTTCATTTCCTGCTACGTTAGTTGCTGCAGGATAAGGAAATTCAAACCATCTTTTTGAATAATTCTCAATAGATGTTTTTGTATATTCGGTAGATCTTCCCCAAGCATCTTGCCCATCAGATTCAACAGGGTAAGTTGAAATTGCTAGGGCTTTTTTTCCACTAGGTAAATTAATTCGTGCTGCATCAACAATAAATGCCGAAGAGGATGCCCAAGAAACATCACGTGAATTTTTAATTTTAAATTTCCATGTCAAAGTTGATTTACCTTCAGGACGTGAAGATGCTTGAGTCACTTCTTCTGCAGTACGAATCATAACCGTTTTATCGCTTGCTTTTGCAGCGGCCCAACGTTTTTGTTGTTCGGCAGTATACACTTCTGAGGTATTTAGCAATTCGCCAGAGCAAACTACAATATGACTAGCTGGTGCAGTAATTGCAACATCAAAATCACCATATTCTAAATAAAATTCACCTGCTCCAAGGTACGGATAAGTATTCCAACCACGAACATCATCATAAACACACATTCTAGGATACCATTGTGCAACAGTAAAAATTTTACCATTTTTAGTATCAACAACTCCCATTCTATCCGATCCATAATCTGGAGAAACAAACGAAAATTCTATTTTCAGTTTTACCGAAGCACCATTTCCATTTAACTCTTGAGGTAGATTCACTTGCATGCGGGTATCAACAATAGAAAATTCAGCTGATTTCTCAACCGTTTTTCCTCCAACTGTTGAAATCACTTTTAGCGATTTTATTTTAATACCTCCGTCAAAATCCTGTCCTTTGGCACCATTTCTACTTCCTTTTAATGGAATGATTGCGTTACCACGAGAATCTTTTTTGAATAAATTTTGCTCTAAATTCATCCATAAAAAACTTAGTTTATCTGGACTATTATTCGTGTACGTTAAAATTTCTGACCCTGAAATTTCTTTAGTTTGCTCATTCAAATTTGCGGTTAAAGAGTAATCAGCACGATTTTGCCAGTATTTAGGACCTGGCTGACCACTTGCAGATCGAGTCTCAGTAGCGTTTTTTGTGTAAAAATTATTAGCGAATGTTTCGTTATAATTATAATTTGATGTAGGCTTAGTTTCCTGAGCATTTAGAGAAGAAACTCCAAAAAATAAAGTGCTGAAGAAAAATACTTTTGTAATAAAATTTTTCATAGATAAGAATTGGTTAATTGAACAAACAAATAAAAGAAAAAATTGCTTTTGATTTTCAAATAAAATCAAAATTAGTTGTATATAAATGTAATTTGTTACACTAATTTTTATTTACTGTATTTTTTCTTTCTTAAATAGGTAAATACTACTCCAAACAACAATACTAAAGCAATTGGAAATCCAATAGTTACAATTTGAGAATAGGTGTAATTATCAACAACTTTTTGAGTATCCAAAATAGGTAATGCTACTTCTTTGCTTCTAATATTTATCAAGCCATTATCATCCAATAAATAATTCACACAATTAAGCATAAACTCTTTATTGGCATACAAATTATTGGTCCATTTATCAAAACCCAACTCTAATGGTTGATAGTCTTTGTCCAATTGATTTCTTATCACATCTCCATCCGAAATAAGAATCATTTTTGAATCTCTTCCTGTTGGTTTAAAATCTTTTTCTGCAAATGGCAGTACTCTGTTTTGGTATACCGAATTAAACTTACCTTCTAATAATACAGCAACCGGAATATTTCCGTTTCCTGAAAAATCTTTTTGTTCTGGTCGATCTTGAACCATGTTTAAGTTCACTTGAATTGGAGTACCAACCGATTTAGAATAAGGAGAACTTTGGAGTAAAACCGTCTTTTTAATATTGTTTTTTAGGACTTCTATCGGATTAGTAAATTCAAATTTCAATCCGTCAAGATTACAAACAATCGGACTCGTTTTAGTTGGATCTAAATTAGCCACCGGATAAATCATTGGCGAAAACAACCACGGAAACTTGGTGTATTGAGTGGCACTTCCCTGCTCTCCAGTAGCCAAAGATATTGGCGTTGCCATAATATCTTTAATTAAATCAGGCTTAATTCGGACACCATATTTAAAGAACAAGTCATTTAAATTTAAGTCTCTAGGTAAAGCTAGATTTTCACCGGTCTCCATTAAACTATCCATTTCCATGTTTACTTGATCCACCAGCCAAAGTGTTTTCCCACCGTGCATTAAATATTGATCTAACACTTGTTTTTCTGAATCTGAAAAAGCTTCTGTTGGTTTAGCAATAATTGCTAAATCGTATTTCTTTAATTCTTTTAAAGTGGTTTCTGGGTTTTTTGACACAGAATCTAGAGTAAAAGGTCCTATAAAGTAATTTTCTCTAACCGATTTTAAAAAATCAGCTAATAACAAATCATGAAGTTCACCATTCCCTTTTATAATGGCTACTTTTTTTTCTCTGTTTTTAGTAACCGAATTGAAAGCATTTGAAAAAGAATATTCTAAATGCTGTACCGAACTAACAACTTTTTGAGCTGTTGAAGCACCCATCATGTTTTTTAACAATGGTACTTTAGCACTTTTATTACCATAACTCACTACAGCCCATGGAAATACAATTTCTTGTGTTTGCTTTCCTTTTTCATCAAGTGTTACATTTAAAGGAGTTAACCCTCTATCATAAAATTGCTGAAGTGTTTTTTCTCTTTCTTCTTCTTTATCCAATGGATTTATAAATTGAAAGATGATGTTTGAATTGCTCGCTTTAAATTCTTCTAATAGTTGCTGCGTTTCTGTTTGTAATTTTTTGAATTCACCTGGAAAATTTCCTTCTAAAAATACATCTACATAGAGCGGCTCTTTCACTTCGCTGATAATATTTAAAGAAGTTTGTGATAGCGTATATCGCTTGTCTTCTGTTAAATCAAATCGTTTAAAAAGATAATGTCCGGCAAAATTAGCAACCACTAAAATAAAGATAATGGTAAAAAGATTTTTTAAAATTGGGTTCTTATTTTCCATTATGATTTATGCGATTTAAGTTTGTAAACAGTCACCGACAAAAACAAGGTAGTTATACTCATAAAATAAAGTGCATCACGGGTATCAATAACACCACGACTCATACTTTTAAAGTGATTATCCATTCCGAAGTAGGCAATAAACTCCTGCCAATCTTTAATTTGTGAAGCAATTCCTTGAAAACCAAAATACAGAAAAAAGCATAAAAAAACGGAAACGATAAAGGCTACTATTTGATTTTCTGAGAGTGAAGACGAAAAAACACCTACAGCAGTATATCCAGAAATTAAAAATAATAAGCCAAAATAAGATCCAAAAGTACTTCCCCAATCAAGATTTCCCTCTGGCATACCCAAGCCATAAATTACATAAACATAAATTAATGTTGGAATAATTGCAATTATTATAAGAGCAAAGGCACCAAGGTATTTTCCAATTACAATCTCCCAAATTGAAATGGGTTTAGTTAAAAGTAATTCTAATGTTCCTTGTTTCATTTCATCCGAAAAACTGCGCATTGTCACTGCAGGAATCAAGAAAATCAAGATCCAAGGTGAAATGGTAAAGAAAGGTGATAAATCGGCAAAACCACTATTTAATATATTATATTCTCCTTCAAAAACCCAAAGAAACAATCCGTTAAGTAACAGAAAAATAGCAATCACCAAATAACCTATTGGCGATCCGAAAAAGGATTTTATTTCTCTTAATAATAATGACTTCATATATTTATTCTAAGGTAACTAATTTATCTAAACTCCAAGCTTCTGGCTTATCGTTGAATAATTTTTTGGTAAATGTCCATACCTCATCAAACAACTTCGATTTCCTGTAATTTTCTAAATCTGCTTCGGTTTCCCAATAACTATAAGTAAATAGAATGCTGGGATTATTTTTATCCTGATACAATTCTAGAAAACGATTTCCAGGAGCATTTCGTATGTGAATTTTCATTAATTCGAAATTTTCCAAAAAAGCAGAAATATTTTCTTCATGAAACGACATTTTCACAATTCGTACAAACATTAGCTATAAATTAAAGTTAATCATAACAAAATCTCGGCATTCTAAACCCAATAAACTTGATGCAGAACCAATTTTAGGATTACTTTTATACAAACCAATTTCTAAAAATCCTGCTTCATTAAAAATAGCCAGCGATTTTCCCATGATATTATACAAAGATTGCTTTTCAATTGTTTCAATGTCGGAATATTTCGCAAAAATACTTTTGACTTTTTTACTTTTAAATTGCACTTCATAGGGCCTTCCCTTGGCCGTTTCTAAAAACAATTTCTTAGAAATATTGGTTATTGCGTTACCAAAATTATCAATATACACTACATACCCTTTAATTGAATTTTTATCGGAAGCCACGACTGCCTGCAATTCGGTAACTTCTTTAAGCGATTGAATTTCTTTTCCTATCACCGTAAGCGCACCTCCTTTTGCAATGTGTACTGCAGAAGTTACCAAAACATCCATATCGGTTGCATCAGGCAATAACCGATCATGAATGGTAATAGAAACCATTTTTTGTGGTTTTATTTGGGTGGTTAATAGACTTAAAATTCCATTATCGGCAGTAACAAAAAAATGATCATTCCACTGAACAACAATATGCTGATTGTCTTCTTTTAATTCGATATCCACGCCAATTAAATGAACGGTACCTTTTGGAAAACTAGCATACGCACCTTGAAGTAAATAACTTGCTTCACTCACGTTAAATGGATCAACTTGATGTGATATATCAACCAGAATCAATTCTTTATTTTGTGACAAAATCTTACCCTTCAAAGCACCCACATAATGGTCTTTGATTCCGTAATCGGTAGTAAGGGTAATTATTGACATAAAATTGTTTATAAATAATTCGGAATTGTACCGGTGTATTTCTTAAATTTGAAATGATTGCAAATCTACTAATAATTAGTAAAAAATAACTAAAAAACTACTACCATTTGAACGAACGCATCATTGAATTACACGACATCGCTCCAAAAGAATTTTGGGGAACACAAGACTCCCATCTTGAAACTATTAAAAAGTATTACCCTAGATTAAAAATTGTTGCAAGAGGAACTACTCTAAAGGTATTTGGTGAAAAAGCAGAATTAGATGAATTTGAAACCCGATTCAATAGATTGATGCTACACTTTACAAGGTATAACAACATCGATTCGAATGTAATTGATCGAGTTATTCAAAGTAATTCTGTTGAAGAACAGCGCATGCCCGATCATGAAAAAATATTGGTACATGGAATTGGCGGAAAGCTCATAAAAGCCATGACTCCAAACCAGCATTTGCTTGTAGAAACTGTTTTTAAAAACGACATGGTTTTTGCAGTTGGACCGGCAGGAACAGGTAAAACCTACACCGGTGTTGCACTTGCTGTAAAGGCATTGAAAGAAAAACAAGTAAAGCGAATCATCTTAACTCGACCTGCAGTTGAAGCGGGTGAAAACTTAGGTTTTTTACCTGGAGATATGAAAGAAAAGTTGGATCCCTACATGCAGCCACTTTATGATGCTTTACGCGATATGCTTCCACCGCAAACATTGGATGATTATATCCTAAAAGGCATTATACAAATAGCCCCATTAGCATTTATGAGAGGGCGAACTTTAGACAATGCCTTTGTGATTTTGGATGAGGCGCAAAACACAACCCACTCCCAAATGAAAATGTTTTTAACTCGTATGGGTAAAAATGCCAAATTCATCATTACGGGTGATCCGGGTCAAGTTGACTTACCGAGAAGAACAATCTCGGGATTAAAAGAAGCACTATTAGTATTGAAAGATATTGAAGGAATTGGAATAATATATCTCGACGATAAAGACATTGTTCGCCATCGATTGGTGAAAAAAGTTATTGATGCATATAAAAGCATTGAAAATCACGATTAATTTCGGTTTAGATTATTACTTAAATTTGCATGAAATTAGAGCCTTATGAAAGACCTAAGCGATTATAGAAAATCCTATGAAAAAAGTGAGCTATTAGAGCAAAATATTCCTGAAGATCCAATCAATTTATTCAATCGTTGGTTCCATGAAACTGAAGATTTTGGTGGAGTTGAAGAGGTAAATGCCATGACTGTTGCGACTATAGGTTTGGATGGTTTCCCAAAATCGAGGGTGGTTTTATTAAAAAAATTCAACGAAGAAGGATTTATATTTTATACCAATTACAATTCAGAAAAAGGAAAAGCAATAGTAAACAATCCCAATATTTGTCTTTCCTTTTTTTGGACAAGCCTAGAAAGACAAGTAATCATTAAAGGTATTGCCGAAAAAACTATTGAAGCGGTTTCGGATAATTATTTTGCCTCGAGACCAGACGGAAGTAAACTTGGCGCGATTGTATCTCCGCAGAGTGAAGTAATTCCTAATCGAGAATTTCTTGAATCTAATTTGAAAAAACTTGAACAAGACTATCAAAATATTGAAATAGAAAGACCAAAACATTGGGGAGGTTTTTTGGTAAGACCGGTAGAGGTCGAATTTTGGCAAGGTCGTGCTAACAGATTACACGACCGAATTAGATACCAATTACGGTCCGATTTTAATTGGAAAATAGACCGATTGGCTCCTTAAATTAGAAGAAAACTTAATCTTTATATAACAATTGAAGTGTATATAAATTTTATATTCGCGAAATATTAATTTCCCAATTGTTTACCTACTTAAAGAGAAAATATTATGAATACAGGCACCAATTACAGATATATCGATCGTGAAAAAAGTTGGTTAAATTTTAATGCAAGAGTACTTCAAGAAGCGGCAGATGAAACTGTACCTTTATTAGATCGACTTCGATTTTTAGGTATATTCTCCAATAATTTAGATGAATTTTTTAGAGTTCGATTTGCTGCAATTAGAAGACTAAGTTTATCTGGAGAATCAGGCGAAAAAATACTTGGGGGCATAACTGCAGAACAATTATTGCATGACATTACCAAAATTGTAATTAAACAGCAAGCCGATAGTTTGAAAATTCTAAATGAAATTGAAAGTCAATTAGAAAAACAAAATATCATTATTGTAAATGAAACACAATTAAGCGAAGAACATAAAGAATTTGTGCACGATTTTTTTATTCAAAAAGTTAGCAATGAATTAATAACAATCATCTTAAATGATTTAGATGAATTTCCATTACTAAAAGATACTGCAGGATATTTAGCCATTAAACTGGTAATGAATTCTAAAGAAAAAGCAAAAGGTTTAGGATTATTAAGAGCTAAAAATGAAGTTAGATATGCAATAATTGAAATTCCAAAAAACATCAATCGAATTGTAGTACTTCCATCTATAGGAGAAAAACAATATATCATGTTACTGGATGATGTAATTCGTTATAACTTGAGTAGTTTGTTTAATATTTTTGATTATAAGAGTATTTCGGCACACATGATCAAAATTACTCGTGACGCGCAATTAGATATTGACAGCGATATGAGCAAGAGTATGTTACAGAAAATTGCTACATCAGTAAAGGATAGAAGAATTGGAGAGCCCGTTCGTTTTGTATACGACAAAAGTATTGGAAAAGATACCTTGGCTTTCTTTTTAAATAGAATGAAAATTGATTCGACAGATAGTATTATTCCTGGAGGACGTTATCACAACAGAAGAGACTATATGGATTTCCCTAATTTAGGAAGGTTTGATTTGCTGTACCAACAAAAGAAACCATTGGAAGTTCCAGAACTTAGTTTAGACGGAAGTATATTAAGTAAAGTGGCAACAAAAGATTTCTTAATATCCGCACCATATCAATCGTATTCTTATTTAATAAAATTCTTAAGAGAGGCTGCTCTAGACCCTAAAGTTAGTTCTATAAAAATTACTTTGTATCGATTGGCAAAAAACTCTCAAATTATCAGTTCCTTAATTAATGCTGTTAAAAATGGAAAAAGAGTAGTAGTTCAAATTGAATTACAAGCGCGCTTTGATGAGGCCAATAATATTTTCTATGCTGAACAAATGCAACAAGAGGGAATTGAATTGATTTTTGGGATAAAAGGACTAAAAGTACACAGTAAAATATGTGTAATTGAACGATTTGAAGAAGGTAAAACAAAACGCTACGGATTTATTTCTACTGGAAACTTCAATGAGTCGACTGCCAAAGTATATACCGATGTTACCTTGTTAACTAGTCACCAACAAATTTTAAAAGAAGTTTCAAGAATTTTTGATTTTTTTGAAGTAAATTATAGATTACATCGCTACAAACATTTAATTGTTTCTCCTCATTACTCAAGAAATAGATTTTATAAACTTATAGACCGAGAAATCCATAATGCTAGAGCAGGAAGACCTGCTTATATTAATTTAAAAATGAACAGCTTGTCTGACATTGCTATGATTGATAAATTATATGAAGCAAGTAATGCAGGAGTAAAATTGAGATTGCAAATTCGTGGTATATGCTGTTTAATTCCTGGTGTAAAAGGGATGAGTGAAAATATTGAAGCAATTAGCATTGTAGATAATTTTTTAGAACATACTCGTTTATTTATTTTTTGCAATGATAACAATCCGGAGGTATTTATTTCTTCAGCCGATTTTATGACTCGTAATTTAGATGGACGTGTAGAAGTTACCTGCCCTATTTATCAAGAAGATATAAAAAAACAATTGATCGAGACTTTTGAAGTGGGTTGGAAAGGAAATGTAAAAGCGCGTTTCCATTCTGAAAAATTAGACAATAAATACCGAATTAGAAAAGAAGACGAGCCAGTTTTTAGAGCACAATTAGAAACTTACAATTATTATAAAAA